>NZ_QSOO01000010.1:0-151068 GCF_003436255.1 Bacteroides sp. D20
TTGCTTATTATCCGCACCCAAAAAGTTGCATTTATAAGTTGAACTCAAGTTTTATAATAACTGAAGTTTCTCAAATTTTTCAGATTGTTGATGAACTGTTGTATCTTAATGCTCTCTCTCGGAGGAAGAGCGTTGAGATTGTTTTGAAAGCGCAAAGGTAACTTGCGAAACTTGAAATATTTAATTATTCCTTGAAAAACAATTGTATTATGAAAAACAGATTTTTATGTTTATTATTTGTAGTTTGCACTGTCATTTCTGCCCGTGCAAACAGTACCGATTCTTTGGCTTTGACTCCTCCTATGGGGTGGAATAGTTGGAATTGCTTCAGTTGTAACATTAATGAAAAACAGATTCGTGAGATTGCAGACTTGATGGTGTCTACCGGCATGAAGGATGCAGGATATGAGTATCTCAATATAGATGATTGTTGGCAGGTAGGCCGGGATAATGAAGGAAACATTCTGGTTGATGAAAAGAATTTTCCTTCCGGCATCAAGGCTTTGGCAGATTACATACACTCCAAAGGACTTAAATTCGGTATTTATTCATGTGCGGGAACGCTGACTTGTGCCGGACGACCGGGAAGCCGTGGCTATCAGTTTCAGGATGCACGCACTTATGCGGAATGGGGAGTGGATTATTTGAAGTATGACTGGTGTTTTGATGAAGGCCAGAATCCTCAAGCTGCCTACAAAACAATGAGTGATGCCCTGAAGGCTTCCGGGCGTCCTATCGTATTCTCTATTTGCGAGTGGGGAAACAGCCAGCCTTGGACATGGGCAAAAGGCATCGGACATCTTTGGAGGACTACCGGTGACATTATCAATGCTTTTAAAGGTATTAATTATTGGGGAGGATGCGGTGTCGTAGAAATCATTGACAAGAATGCCGACTTGCACAAATACGCCGGACCGGGACATTGGAACGACCCGGACATGCTTCAGGTGGGTAATGGTGTGCTGACGATGGAAGAGAATCGCTCTCATTTCACGATGTGGTGTATGCTTGCTGCCCCTTTGCTCGCGGGTAATGATATTCGTAAAATGGACAAGGAGACACTTGGAATTTTGACAAATAAAGAAGTGATTGCAGTAAATCAGGACAAGCTTGGCAAACAAGGTGGACGATACATGAAAGTGGGTGAGCATGAAATTTGGGTGAAGCAGTTGTCCAATGGTGAAGCCGCAGTATGTTTCTTTAACCGCGATGAACAACCCTGGAATGTGGAAACCGTTTTGCAGAAAGAAAACCTTTCTTTTGCAGATGTCCGCTTCTGGGAGAAAGAATACAAAGTACGCGACTTATGGAAACATAAGGACATCGGAAGTACCAAGGATAAGATGCAGTTTGATATTCCTGCACACGGTGTCGTGTTGCTGAAGTTGACTCCTAAACAGTAATGATAGATTTAGAAACCATTAATAAAAAAATATGAAGAACATGCATTATGCATCTGTGAAGTGGATTTGCTTTCTGCTTTTCGTGGTAGTAGGAAAGGTGGCGATGGCCGAAGGTATCACTTCGCCTGATGGAAATCTCCGTCTTGAGTTTACCGTAAATGCTTTGGGAGAGCCGGTCTATCAGTTGTTTTACAAAGAGAAAGCCGTGGTTAATCCATCGAAACTGGGCTTGGAATTGGTGGGTGACCCGGGCTTGATGAATGGTTTTACACTTGTGGAAGCCGGGGCTTCAACTTTCGATGAAACATGGAAACCTGTGTGGGGAGAAGTGTCGCAGATACGGAATCATTACAATGAGCTGGCTGTGACGTTGGACCAGAAGGAGCAGAACCGCCATATCGTTATCCGTTTCCGTCTTTACGATGACGGTTTGGGATTCCGTTATGAGTTTCCTTTACAAAGAACTCTGCACTATTTTACGGTAAAAGAGGAGTATACCCAGTTTGCCATGACCGGAGACCATACCGCTTTCTGGATTCCCGGTGACTATGACACGCAGGAGTATGACTATACAGAGTCCCGTTTGTCCGAAATTCGCGGTTTAATGGATAAGGCGGTGACGGTGAATGCTTCCCAGTTCGTTTTCTCGCCCACGGGTGTGCAAACCTCCTTGCAGATGAGGACGGACGATGGTCTATACATCAACTTGCATGAAGCGGCTTTGGTGGACTATTCTTGTATGCATCTCAATCTGGATGAAAAGAACTTGGTTTTTGAATCGTGGTTGACCCCGGATGTTTTGGGAAACAAGGCATATATGCAAGCTCCCGGGAAGACTCCGTGGCGTACCATCATGGTGAGCGATGACGCCCGTGATATGCTTGCCTCCAAACTTACCTTGAACCTGAACGAACCTTGTGCCTATGAAGATGTTTCGTGGATTAAACCGGTGAAGTATGTAGGCGTATGGTGGGAGATGATTACCGGTCAGAAGTCGTGGAGTTATACAGATGAACTGATTGCCATGCGTTTTGGAGAAAACGACTATACGAAAATCAAGCCGAACGGTCGGCATGGAGCCACTAATGAAAGAGTGAAACGCTATATAGATTTTGCCGCCGAACATGGTTTCGACCAAGTATTGGTAGAAGGCTGGAATGAAGGATGGGAAAGCTGGGGTGGAAGTTCGCGCGATTTTGTGTTCGACTTTGTGACTGCCTATCCCGACTTTGACGTAAAGATGCTGAATGCCTATGCACACAGTAAAGGGGTCAGGCTGATGATGCATCATGAGTCTTCTGCTTCGGTACGCAATTATGAACGTCATCTGGACAAAGCCTATCAGTTTATGGCGGATAATGGCTATAACTCTGTAAAGAGTGGTTATGTGGGCGATATAATTCCTCGCGGAGAACATCACTATGGACAATGGATGAACAATCATTACCTCTATGCCATACAAAAAGCTGCCGAATATAAGATTTGTGTGAATGCGCACGAGGCAGTACGTCCTACAGGTTTGTGCCGCACCTATCCCAACTTGATTGGCAATGAATCAGCCCGTGGCACGGAATTCGAGCCTTATGACGGCAACAAGCCTTCCCACACTACTGTGCTCCCCTTCACTCGCTTGATAGGTGGTCCGATGGATTATACCCCGGGCATCTTTGACATTTATCTGAATTTTATGAATCATGACAATCACGGGCAGATTCATTCCACGCTGGCAAAGCAACTGGCATTATACGTCACCCTCTACAGCCCACTGCAGATGGCTGCCGATTTGCCGGAGAATTATGAACCCCATTTGGATGCTTTCCAGTTCATCAAGGACGTAGCAGTAGACTGGGACGACAGTAAGTACCTTGAAGCGGAGCCGGGAGACTATATTACCGTGGCCCGTAAAGCCAAGGGTACGGAGAATTGGTTTGTGGGAGGCATCACCGATGAGCATGCACGCACTTCAGCTTTTGTTCTCGACTTCCTGGAGCCGGGCAAGCAGTACATAGCCACGCTTTATGCCGATGCCAAAGATGCTGATTTTGAAAAAAATGCTACCGCTTATCAGATTAAGAAGGGCATCGTGACGAGCAAGAACAAGATGAATGTGAAGCTGGCACGTAGCGGTGGATTTGCCTTGAGCCTGATAGAAGCTACACCGGAAAATATGGAAGGAGTGAAGAAATGGAAATAAGTTGATTGTTAGATACCATTTTTTATCATTGCTAAAACAAGAATGCCTCTGAAAACACTGAAACAGAAGATACTGTTAGTCCTCTTGCTATTTTGGCGCGAAAGGTGAATCATAAAGGAACGCTTTTTGTCGAGTTGCCATCCTCTGTTTGATGTGACGGGCACTTTCAATAATCCGGGACCGCTGGGCGGGTATCTTGTTGTGGGACTGGTTGTTGCTGTTTTATTGTATGCTTTCTCTTTTGAAAAGGAATACATGTTCTATCAGGCGGATTATTTCAGAAATCATCCTCAATTCGCTTTTCTGGATGTAGCTGACAACGTGACTTATCCCTATAATGAACTGTTGCATATTGCAGTGGAAACCGGAATGTGCGGGCTTGTATTGTTCCTGCTGGTGGTGTCACCGTTTGTCTTTTCTGATGAAAGGACATTGAAAGCCGCATTGGCTGCTTGGCTGATATTCGCCATGTTTTCATATCCGGTCAATGTGGTACCACTTATGATGGACTTTGCATTGTTCATAGAATTGCGTCGTGGCAAAACAGTGTCTGTTCTGGATATAAACAGAATTTTTTGTGGAATTGCTGTTGTTCCTCTTATGGGGTTATTGGCGGTGTGTGGCCATGTAATGTTGTTTTTAATGTGAAAAAAGAGTTGTACTTCGTTGGGTTCTACTTTAAACATGCGATTTTTATTCCACTCCATGCATCATCTTCTGTAATTTCTTTGAAAGCAGGAAGAGGATAAGCGATGCCGTGGCAGACATGACGACGAACACCATGAAGAAATCGTACATTGTCTCGATGCGATAACCCAGCAGCGTCTTTACCTTTCCGGCTTCGGGGTAGAGCCCGCTCAGCGTGCCTGCAAACTTATTGGCAGTGGCGGTGGAGAGGTACCATATCCCCATCATCAGCGAGGCGAAGCGGATGGGCGTGAGCTTGTTCACCATGGAGAGTCCGATGGGCGAGAGGCAGATTTCGCCCATGGTATGGATGAAGTAGAGCCCCGTCAGCCAAATGAGACTCACCTTGATGCCCGGCTGAACATCTTTCACCCCAAAGCAGATGACGAGATAGCCCAGTGAAAGCAGTAGCAGGCCGATGGCTTGCTTGGTGGGCGAGGCGGGCTCCATGCCCCGTTTGCCCAGGGCGCCCCATACGCCCGGCATGATGGCGGCAAGTATCACCACAAAGAAGGGGTTGAAGGACTGAATCCAGGAGGCGGGCATTTCCCACCCCAGGATGACGCGGTCGGTCTGCTCGGAGGCGAAAAGCGTGAGCGAGGCGCCTGCCTGCTCGTAGGCCGCCCAGAAGAAAATGACGAAGAAGGCGATGATGTAGATGACGAAGATGCGGTCGCGCTCCGTCTTGGTGAGTGAGCCTTCCAGCAGGATGCTGACGGGAAACACGATGCAGGCGGTGAAGATGCCGATGCTTATCCAATCGCTCCCGAAACACCAGTAGAAGAAACCGGCAAGCGCGATGGCAAGCAGGGCGAGCAGCAGGTAGTTGCGCATGGGCCGTCCGTTGGCGTGGGCACTCTTCCGGGCGGTGTTGTCTGCCTGGGGCCGCTCCTTGCGGGCGTCGGGGATAATGCCGAGGGGCTTGCCATCGGGGCCGATGAGGTACTTGTTTTTCTGGGTTTCGAAGAGGACGACCGTCAGCACGGTGACGATGGCGGCAATGAGGAAGCCCCATCGGAAGTCGTGAGGGTTGCCCGTCTCGCCAAAATAGCCGCAGACCAGCGGGGCGAGGAAGGAACCCACGTTGACACCCATATAGAAGATGGTGTAGGCGGAATCCAGCCGTTTGTCGCCCGGCTCGTAGAGCTGCCCCACCAGGGAGGAGACGGTGGGCTTGAAGCAGCCGTTGCCCAATATAAGGAAAGTCAGTCCGCCGTACATCAGCCAATGCGAAAGCTCACGCGCCTCCAGCATCGAGGCGCTGGCAAACATCAGGAACTGGCCGACTGCCATCATCATGGCCCCCCAGAAGACGGAACGGCGGATGCCCCAGTATTTGTCGGCGATGTAGCCGCCGATTAAGGGTGTCAGGTACACCAGTCCGGTGTAGCTGCCGTAGATGGAGGCGGCGTGCTCCTTGTCGAAAAGGAGTGCCTGGGTGAGGAACAGAATGAAGATGGCACGCATGCCGTAGTAGCTGAAACGCTCTGCCGTGCTGGTGGCGAAGATAAGGTAAAGACCTTTCGGGTGTCGGGATGTACTCATTGAATATGCTTTTATTGTTTTGGCTTTTATTAGATGTCGAGGGTACAAAATTAGTCATTATTTTGCGTAAGTTAATGGGTATAATTAGAAACTTGCCGACAAGCCTGCGGGAACTTGCCGACAAGCTTGTGCAAACTTATCCGTAAGCCTACGCAAACTTAAAACAGAATTTCTGTTTCTGTAAATAAAGCTTTTGTTTATAGAAATAGAGCTTTTGTTTCTAAGAATAAAGGCTTTGTTCTAAGAATCCTTTGCATTGAAGACAACTTTTCCTTACGGAGCAGATATTTTTTCCCGGGGGGCAAAGCAACTTGATAAAAAACGTCTTCTCTTTGTACAGTTGAAATCAAAGCCCTATCTTTGCTCTACGATTTTAAGATAATCCTATTATGAAGATATTTCCTACTACAAGCATCAAGCAACTGGATGCAGATACCATAGAGAATGAACCGATTGCCTCCATCGACTTGATGGAACGTGCCTCACGCGCATTGGCCCGTGCCATTGCCGAGCGTTGGGAGCCGGACACGCCGCTCACCGTTTTTGCCGGACCGGGGAACAACGGTGGCGATGCGCTTGCCCTGGCGCGACTGCTGGCCGGGAAGGGCTACCGGCTCGAGGTGTATCTCTTCAATACGAAAGGGACGCTTTCGCCGGACTGCGAGACGAACAAGGAGCGGCTGGCCGACGTGCCGGGTGTGGACTTCCACGAAGTGACCACCCAGTTTGTACCTCCCGTGCTGACGGCAGACCATGTGGTGATAGACGGTCTCTTCGGCAGCGGTTTGAACAAGGCTCTGAGCGGCGGTTTTGCAGCCGTAGTGAAGTACATCAACGCTTCGCCCGCCACGGTGGTGTCCATCGATATCCCATCGGGACTGATGGGTGAGGACAATACCTACAACGTACATACGAATATCGTCCGTGCCCATCTGACGCTGAGCCTGCAATTGCCGAAACTGGCATTTCTCTTTGCCGAGAACGAGCCGTATGTGGGCGAATGGCAGTTACTGGACATCGGACTCAGCGAGGATGTCATCCATGACATGGAAACGGACTTCTGCCTGCTGGAGCATGAAGATGTGTCTGCCCTGCTGAAGCCGCGCAGCCGGTTTGCCCATAAGGGGAACTTCGGCCGTGCACTGCTGATAGCCGGTTCGCAGGGAATGGCGGGAGCTTCGGTGCTGGCTGCGCGTGCTTGTCTGCGTTCGGGGGTGGGGCTGCTGACGGTGCATGTGCCGTTCTGCAACAACTTCATTGTGCAGACTTCCGTGCCCGAAGCCATGACGGAGCTGGACATCAGCGACACCTGCTTTGCCGCCGCTACTGATACGGACGATTACCAGGCCGTGGCGATAGGTCCGGGACTGGGAAAGGCGGCAGAGACCGAGGCGGCTCTGCTGGAGCAGATAGAGATATGCCAGACTCCGATGGTGGTGGATGCTGATGCCCTGAACTTGCTGGGCGAGAAGCGTAACTATATAGGGCGTCTGCCCAAAGGGAGTATTCTGACTCCGCACCCCAAGGAACTGGAGCGTCTTGTAGGCAAATGCCAGAATTCGTACGAACGCCTGATGAAGGCTCGCGAGCTGGCGAAGAGCGCCGGAGTGCATATCATCTTGAAAGGCGCTTATTCTGCCATTGTCACTCCTGCCGGGAAATGTTTTTTCAACCCTACCGGCAATCCGGGTATGGCAACGGGAGGCAGCGGTGATGTGCTGACGGGAGTGGTGCTTGCCTTGCTTGCCCAAGGCTATGAGCCGGAGAAGGCTGCCTGCCTGGCCACGTATGTGCACGGACTGGCGGGAGATGTTGCCTGCAAGAAGCAGGGGGCAGTGGGGATGACGGTGGGGGATATAGTTGCCTGCCTGCCGCTAGCGTGGAAGATGCTGGAAGAATAAGGAGAGAAGTGTAATTTGGATGGCTTGTCATGTCAACAGAAATAAGATATTTTGAAAACAGAAAAGATTGGCGGAAGTGGCTGGCTGACAATTTTGATACTGCCGATGGAGTCTGGTTTGTGTTTCCTACTAAATCTTCAAGCGAGAAAAGTATTGTATATAATGACGCTGTTGAAGAGGCCCTTTGTTTCGGGTGGATTGACAGCACGATAAAGTCACTTGACAAAGAACATAAAATTCAGCGTTTCACGCCCAGGAATCCTAAAAGTACCTATTCGCAAGCCAACAAAGAAAGGTTGAAATGGTTGCTGGAGCATAAAATGATACATCTTGAATTTGAGGATAAAATACGAACTGTCTTGTCGGTTCCTTTTGTTTTTCCAAATGATATAATCGACAGATTGAAAGAGGATGAAAGAATATGGAAGAATTATCAGAGTTTCTCTGACCCCTATAAACGTATCCGAATCGCATACATTGAAGCGGCGAGGAAACGACCGGAAGAATTTGAAAGGCGATTAAATAACTTTATCTGTAAAACGAAAGAGAACAAAATAATAATAGGGTTTGGCGGGATTGAAAAATACTATTAACGCTAATTCTTTTCCGCTTATTTCTCTCTTGTCGTAATGTGGAAGCATCCTTGCTTCAACTCGTACTTGATGTAGCATTTATCGGCTTTCCGCAGGTCACGGAGCACTTCCGAAAGAACCAGTTTTAAGGTATCTGCGCTGACATCCTGCAAAGGACGTCCATCCTCGTCTTCTATTTTCTGAAAGCGCTTCCAACTGACATCGAATGTCGTTCCGTAAAAATGTGCCGAGTTTGGAGAAGCATTGCCGTTACGGCGGCGCAGGCGTTTTACGTCGTCTTGGGTGCGGAGTACGGAAGTCACAATTATCTTGTTTGGATTCAGCCCCTTGGCGGTCAGTGAATCAAGGAAGTTGTGTCCGATGGTGTCCAGCAGGCTGGCGGCGCCCGGAATGAGATAAGGGATGGAATGCGTCAGTGAATCCACGGCATAGAGCTCGTTTGTCGTGATAGGTTGCAGTTGCTCTCTCATCTTTTCTGCTTCCTCGCGGGATGAAAGTACACGTATGCCGATGGCTTGGGCTACATTGAGATGTTTCTCATTCAAGTCTCCGAACGAGCGCTTGTAGCTGACAACACCCCGAATGTTGCGCGGTTCGTTCAACTTGAGCGACATGTCCTTCTTCTTACAGCCGGCAAAGGTGAATGTTGCGGCAGCTGCGACAATTATCAGTATAGGTAGGATTCTGGAAGAATATCTCATCTTATAAATGTACTATGTCTGTGAAAAATCTGCGTTAATCTGTGGTGAAAACCTTGCAAAGATAATGCAAACCTTCTTAAATTAGCACTGTCTTTGCTGAAAAAGCGAATATAGGCTGCACCTCAACATAACTTTTTCATGCGAGCATGAAAGTTCTGTATTCGGTTTGCACTATCTTTGCACACAAAAAAGACCGTGCAACGATATTTTATATACCTGGCTTATGATGGCACCGCTTATCACGGCTGGCAAATCCAGCCGAATGGAGCGAGTGTGCAGGAGTGTTTGATGAAGGCGCTGAGTACCTTGCTGCGTCGCGAGGTGGAAGTCGTGGGAGCGGGGCGTACCGATGCCGGGGTGCATGCCTCACTGATGGTAGCTCACTTTGACAGTGATTCTCCTCTGGACACTGTTTTTATGACGGATAAGCTGAATCGTCTGCTTCCTCCCGATATTTCCGTATACCGCTTGCGGGCCGTGAAGCCCGATGCACATGCCCGCTTTGATGCTACGGCGCGGATGTATAAGTATTATGTCACTACCGCCAAGTCTCCTTTCAACCGCCAATATCGTTGCCGTCTGTTCCAAACACCGGACTTTGAACGGATGAATGAGGCTGCCCAAACCTTGTTTGACTATACGGACTTTACCAGCTTCAGCAAACTTCATACGGATGTCAAAACCAATAATTGCAAGATTATGCATGCCGCCTGGACCCGGGTAGACGATGTGACCTGGGTGTTCACCATCCAGGCCGACCGGTTCCTGCGGAACATGGTACGCGCCATTGTCGGTACTTTGCTCGAAGTGGGTCGCGGAAAACTTTCTGTTGAGGGTTTCCGACGCGTCATCGAACAGAAGGACCGTTGTCAGGCAGGAACCTCCGTTCCCGGAAATGCATTGTTTCTAGTGGATGTAGCCTATCCGGAAACTACTTTTTTAGAATAAAAGAGGGATGCACTACAAAAACGTACCCCCCTCCTTTTAATTTTTAATTCTTAATTTTTAATTAACTCTATGTGGTTATTGCTTGCTTTCCTCTCTGCTGCCTTATTGGGATTTTACGATGTCTTCAAGAAGAAGTCGCTTCGTGACAATGCCGTACTGCCGGTACTTTTCCTGAACACGCTGTTCTCGAGCCTGATATTTCTTCCTTTCATTCTGGTATCTGCCTTTGCGCCGTCGGTGTTGGGAGGTACGATGTTTGATGTTCCCGTGGTGGGGTGGGAGGTGCATAAGTTTATTGTTGTCAAGTCGTTTATCGTGCTCTCTTCCTGGATATTCGGTTATTTCGGGATGAAGCATCTGCCGCTGACCATCGTGGGACCGATTAATGCGACGCGCCCCGTGATGGTGCTTGTAGGTGCCATGCTTGTGTTTGGCGAACGCTTGAACCTTTATCAATGGATTGGCGTGATGCTTGCCATAGTGTCCTTCTTCATGCTGAGCCGTTCGGGCAAGAAGGAGGGAATCGACTTCAAGCATAACAAATGGATTCTTTTCATCGTGCTGGCTGCCGTTGCTGGAGCTGTCAGTGGGCTGTATGACAAATATCTGATGAAGCAGCTCAATCCGATGCTGGTGCAGTCGTGGTATAATGTCTACCAAGTCTTTATCATGTGCCCCATCATCCTGCTGTTGTGGTACCCCAAGCGAAAAGAAAGTACCCCGTTTCGTTGGGACTGGACCATTATCTGTATCTCCATTTTCCTTTGTGCGGCAGACTTTGTCTATTTTTATGCCCTGAGCTATGAGGACTCTATGATTTCCATCGTTTCGATGGTGCGTCGTGGCAGCGTTGTAGTTTCCTTCCTTTTCGGTGCGCTTTTCTTCCGTGAAAAGAATTTAAAAAGCAAGGCTGTCGACCTCATTTTGGTGTTGATTGGAATGTTCTTCCTATATTTGGGGAGTAAATAAACAAGAGATATATGGCAGAAGACCTATATATAAATGCTGGTAGCAAGACAGAGAAATATCGCGCTTTGCTTCCTCAACTGAAAAATCTGCTGGCAGGTGAAGATGACTTGATAGCCAATCTGGCGAATGTTTCGGCGGCGCTGAAAGAGACTTTCCATTTCTTTTGGGTAGGCTTCTATTTGGTGAAGGGTGAAGAATTGGTGTTAGGACCTTTCCAGGGACCGATAGCTTGTACGCGCATCAGGAAAGGCCGTGGTGTTTGCGGCACGGCATGGGATAGAGCCGAGACGTTGGTTGTGCCCGATGTGGATGCATTTCCCGGACATATAGCCTGCAGCTCGCTGTCGCGTTCGGAGATCGTGGTTCCGCTGAAGCGTGAGGACGGTGAAGTGTGGGGAGTATTGGATATTGACAGTGACGATTTGGGCGGTTTTGATGAAACAGATGCCCGTTTCCTTGAAGAAATGATTAAAATGTTATGATAAGAAAACTGAGTGCTTTTTTGATTTTGGCTTTCATCGGATGGGGGTATTTGCAGGCCCAGGAAGCCAAGACGTGTTTTAAGAATATGCCGGATTCTATATGTCCGTTGCTTAGCGCCGTGAACCGTGCGGATTTTATAGACTTTCTGGAAAGTAAGATGAAAGCTGAGGTGACCAACAGCTTTGGTGGTAAATCGGAAATGACGGAACTTTCTCCAGACTATATACATGTGAAGATGACGCCCCAGAGTTCATGGCAGATGAAGCTCTTGTCTATTAACGACAGTACGAAGGTGATTTGTGTGGTTGCTACGGTTTGTGCTCCGGCTTGCGACAGCCATGTCAAGTTCTATACGACAGACTGGAAGGAGCTGGTTGCTTCGTCCTACCTGCCGGCATTGCCCGTTCTGGATGATTTTATCGCTGAGGCCGCGGATACGGTGGATGTCTATGAGTATCAGGATGCCCGTCGCCAGGCCGACATGCTGCTGATGAAAGCGGACCTTTCTGCGAAGGATGCCACGTTGGCATTCACTTTTACCACGACCGATTACATGGGTAAAGAAGCGGCGGAGAAACTGAAACCGTTTGTCCGCCGTCCTATTGTTTATACTTGGAATCAAGGGAAGTTCGAGAAATCCTCTACTTCACTTTGATTCTGTCGAATCCCTCTCCATAGACTCCGATGACTGCACTTTGTGATACAAAGGCATTGGGGTCTATGTCTTTTATGAGCCGGAAAATGATGGTGGACTCCCGCTTCTTGGCCAGCACGAACAGCATTTTTATCTCTTTTCCCGTATAGAAGCCCGAGGCGTTGATGACCGTTGCACCTCTGTGAGGATATACCTGGATGTGCTTGGCTATCTCCTCATATTTATCGCTGATAATAAAGAATTGTACGGACTGGCGGGCACTGTTCACCACTTGGTCGAGCACGAAGCTGCATATGTATAGAGTAACGTAGCCATACACCACCTTTTCCCAATCTTTTAGAACAAAGTAACTGGACGAGATGATGATAAGGTCACATATCAACATGACTCTGCCCAGCGTGATGTCGCGGTACTTGTTGATTACGGCGGCAATGATGTCCGTGCCGCCAGTACTGCCGTTGTTGGAAAAGGCGATGCCGATGCCGCTACCGCAGAAGGAGGCACCGATGACACAAGCCATGAAAGGCTGGTCGTGCAGGAGGACAACACCCTCGGTCAGTTTCTGGATAATGGAAAGGAAAAAGGTCAGGGTGAATACGGCAAAGATTGTCTTTACGCTGAACTTCCATCCCAACACACGTAGGGCAAGCAATAGAAGCAGAAAATTGATGGCGAAGTACGTATATTGGACGGGAAATCCAGTGGCAAAATATACGATGGATGCAATGCCCGGTACGCCACCGGTAGTAATATCGTTGGGAAGCAGGAAGACTGTCCAGCCGATACCATATAAGACCATACCCAGGGCAATCATCAGATAATCCCGCAGTTCGCGCATGGTGTTCTGTCGGGAGGGAACATTTACTATTGTTTTCATTATAATTTTATGTGGTTGTGAAAATGCGGGGACAAAGATACAAAAGATATCATTTGTTTGTTTGAGTATAAGATTGATATTTATATTTTGATGTTACTATGAGTTTTAACATACAATAGCTTGCTTTGATAAAATAATTATCTATATTCGCTTTTATAATTAACGGTGATTATTGGCTTAGATGACTATGAAACCACTTTACCAAGATCTGCCATTCCCAATAGACAGTCATATACATTATTATATAGAAGACTTGCCGCACTTCATTGTACCTTGGCATTATCATCCGGCCATAGAGATAATGTATATAACTAGAGGTATAGGAACCCGTTTTGTTGGGGATTGCATAGAACAGTATGAGGAGGGGGATGTATGTATGATTGGCCCTAATCTCCCTCATGAATGGCGTAATGATGATGCTTATTTTGATAAGGAGTCTGGTTTGCGTGCTACGTGTATCTGTCTGTTCTTTAAACGTGAGATATTTGATCCGAATTTTATCAGATTACCAGAAATGAATAATATTCGTGATTTGATAGAGAGATCACGGCGTGGACTGAAGTTTACCGGAAAATCGAAATTAGAGATAACCCGGTTTATAAGGAGTTCGGTGAATGATGTAGGGGTTCGGAAGGTAACGAATCTTTTAACACTTCTTGAGCTGATGGCCACATCGACTGAGTATGAGTTACTGGCCTCAGTGGGATTTACGAATTCTGTAAATTCAGAAGATTTTGAGAGATTTAATAAGGTATACAAGTTTCTCGTCAAGAACTTTGCGACTTCCATTAGGTTGGAAGAAGTTTCGACTTTGGTTGGATTGACCCCGACAGCTTTTTGCCGTTATTTCAAGGAGAGGACCAAGAAAACCTTTGTAGAATATCTGAACGAAATGCGTATCGGTTATTCGAAAAAACTATTACTGGAAAACAAAATGAAGATTTCTACTATCAGTGGGGAAGTCGGATTCCCTAACTTATCTAATTTTATATCCCAATTTAAAAAAGTGACAGGAATGTCCCCGTCGCAGTTCCAAAAGCAGTTTGGAGTAAAGGCTAAACAAGCCATTTGATTCTACTATTTTATCATTGAATATTTGGTGGTTAGAGCCTTGGTTTTCTACTTTTTTTGCAAGGTTTTATCCATTTGCTGCGAATAATGGTAAAATACCATAATTATCGGAAAATATAGAGGAAAGAGCGAGTTCCATATCAGCGTACTTTTGCAATATAAGATTTTAAAAGTATGATGCTGATGAATGATAAGAGAACAAATGAGTCGCCTTTGCTCTTTATAAAGGATTCTTTGATCGGTGAAAATGTGAAGAGGAGTTTGAAGACTTTGGCTGATTTACGAGGTGTTTTTCATAATTGTGAGGCTTATGAACAGATGTCTCCTGATACTTTATTGTATGAGGTGACTTGTCATCTGCCGGTTGAAGAAGGAACGCCAGGGGGACTCTATTTCGGAATCACGAGAATTTATCCAGGTAAGGTTGGTGATGAGTATTTCATGACCAAAGGACATTTTCATGCCAATATGAATCGTGGGGAGTACTATTGGGGAGTGGAAGGTGAAGGCAGATTGATTATGATGGATCAGAACCGAAGGGTTTGGAGTGAGCGGATGTTTCCGGGTAGTCTTCATTATATACCTGGAGGGGTGGCCCATCGTGTGGCAAATATAGGATATTCTGTTCTGTCATTCGCTGCTTGTTGGCCTTCGGACGCAGGACATGATTATCAAGTGATTTTGGAGAACGGGTTTTCTGCATCTTTACAGTGTGTGAATGGCAATCCCCAATTGATAGAAATATGAATATGAAGTATATCATAGCTGTAGATTTGGGAGGAACCATTACAAAAGTCGGTCTCTTACGCAATGGAGAACTGGTAGACTATGTAAAAATGCCTTCTCGTCAAGATTTGGATATGACAGCAAGTTTGCCGGAGATTGAAAATGCAATTGATTTCCTGCTAAATTCAAATGGTGTGAAGCGCCTCTTTGGAGTGGGTATAGCTTTTCCAGGGCTAGTAAATAATAAAAAAAGCATTATTATATCTACGAATGAAAAATATGATGATGGAGTGGAGCTTGATTTGGATAGATGGGCGGATGAACATTGGGGAGCCCCCTTTTACATTGATAATGACGCACGGCTTGCAGCAATTGGAGAATGGCAATATGGGAGCGGCAGAGGATATGATAGCGTTGTTATGATGACTATTGGTACGGGCATAGGATCGGGAGTCATTATGAATGGTGAGGTAATGTATGGAAAGCACTTTCAAGCAGGTTCGTTGGGTGGCCATTTTGTAGTAGATTACAAAGGAAGGTTATGCTCTTGTGGAAACAAGGGGTGTGTGGAGGCTTTGTCCTCTTCATTCTTCCTTCATAAAATTATAAAGGATCATGCTTGCCTGTCTCCTTCGTTTAAAATGTCATCTCAGAATTATGATTTTAAAGAAATCTTCCAATTGGCGGAACAAGGAAATAGAGACGCGTTATTGGTACGAAATGAATGCATTGAAATATGGGGAGCTGCTGTTATAAATTTTATTCATGCTTATGATCCTGAAGTGGTGATACTTGGAGGGGGAATCATGAATAGCCATAAAGTGATAGTGCCTTATATCGAGGAACGGGTGTCAAAGTTTGCCTGGACTCCGAGTGCAAAAGTATCTGTGGTAGTTTCTAGCTTGGGAGATTATGCAGCTTTGTATGGTTTGGAATATTGTTTAAGAAAAAAGATAAAAGATGAAGTATTCTGCTAATTACGATAAATATCCTTTTGTGCAGGTGTCCTATAATTCGGATGACTGTATTTCCGGTTGGTTTGCCATTACCGATAGTATCAGTGAACGTTTGAAGGTACTGGAGAAGCCGTTGAAAGTGGTTGCGATTGAGTGCTATCAAGGAGTGTTTGAGAATGATATACGTAATGCTTTTGCCGGTAGGTTCAATAATGCTTTATTTGTTCATACGGATAGTGCGATGTTGCCGGAAGAGAAAATCAATGATTTTTTCTATCCTGATATTACCGATGATGAATTATTCGGCTATCTGACCCGGTATACAATGGAATGTTTTTTTGATTTCGATAAAGTTACTGGTATCCGGCAACAGATAGAAGATTTGCAGTCTGGTATTGTAATAGTCTATGGGGTTGGTGCGGCCTATCTTTGTGAACATCCTGATTTGTTGATTTATGCCGATATGGCAAGATGGGAGATACAGTCCAGATTCCGTAAAAATGAAATATCAAATATAGGTGTCAACAATAAAGAAGAACGAACCTCCTTGCAGTATAAAAGAGCTTTTTTCGTAGATTGGAGAATATGCGATAGGCACAAAAAGATGCTGATGGCAAAGGTGGATTATGTTTTGGATACGAACCGGCGCAATCATCCTAAGATGATTACAGGCAAAGCGATGTTTGAGGGATTGGAGAAAGCGGTAAATGGTCCGTTTCGTGTAGTTCCCTTTTTTGATCCGGGGCCTTGGGGAGGACAGTGGATGAAAGATGTTTGCGATTTAGAACGGACGATGCCTAATTATGCTTGGTGTTTTGACTGTGTACCTGAAGAAAACAGTCTGTTGTTGGCCTTTGGGGATGAGAAAGTGGAAATACCGTCAATTGATTTGATTTTTGCTTATCCCCGACAGTTATTGGGTGATGCTGTGTATGGCAGGTTTGGTGATGAGTTTCCAATACGGTTTGACTTTCTTGATACGATAGAAGGCGGCAATCTAAGCTTACAAGTTCATCCTTTGACTGAATATATACAACAGAAATTTGGGATGCATTATACGCAGGATGAGAGCTACTATATTTTGGATGCTAAGGAGGGGGCAACTGTATATTTGGGTTTGAAGGATAATATTAAACCGGAGGAGATGCTTGATGAATTGGAAAAATCGCAAAGGACTGGTGAATTTGAAGTGGAGAAGTATGTAGGTATTTATCCGGCAAAGAAGCATGATCATTTTTTAATTCCGGCTGGTACGGTACATTGTTCGGGAAGGAATAGCATGGTACTTGAGATTAGTGCAACCCCATACATCTTTACATTTAAGTTGTGGGATTGGGGACGGATGGGACTGGATGGCAGACCGCGTCCGATTAATATAGCTCATGGGGCTAATGTGATACAATGGAATAGAACGGAGTCTTGGGTGAAAGAAGAACTGATAAACAAGGTCTCTGTTATTGGTGAAGGAGATTCTTGGCGTGAAGAAAAGACGGGACTTCATGAATGGGAATTTATAGAAACAAGAAGACATTGGTTCACGGACAAAGTTTTGCATAAGAATGAGTCGGGTGTTAATGTTCTGAATCTGATTGAGGGACGTTCGGTGATAGTGGAAAGTCCTATAGGACAATTTTCTCCGTTTGTTGTCCATTATGCGGAAACTTTTATTATTCCTGCTGCCATAAAGGAATATACAATAAAACCTTATGGGGAGTCTGAAGGAATGGAATGTGGAACAATTAAAGCTTTTGTAAGACATCATGCATAAAGATAATTTTGATAAGGGGATTGATATAGGGATAACAGAAAATCCGTTAGGTTTTATTTATGGTAAGGACGTTTTTGGCCCGACAGTAGAAAACCGGTGGTTGGATGATATCCGGTCTAGTTTGTTGGATCCGAAATGTGAAGGACCGGATATTGTCTATTCTATAGCTATGGATGTGGGTAAGACTGTTCATAAAGCGCTTTTGCAAAAACAGCATTTGCTTTTTGGAGTAGTGGCTTATGCCAAAGGAAGTTTGGGAATGGAACCCATTCGCAGTCAGGGACATATTCATAAGGTCTCACCTTTTAGTCAATGGTCCACTCCAGAGGTTTATGAGATATGGAATGGAGAGGCGGTCATTTACATGCAAGAGTCGGCTACAGATGAACCGGGGAGGTGTTATGCTGTTTATGCACAGCCTGGCGATGTGGTGGTGGTCCCTCCATATTGGGTACATGCTACCATTAGTACGAATGCAGATGAATCTCTTGTGTTTGGTGCATGGTGTGACCGTGAATATGGTTTTGAATATGCTGAGATTCGTCGTCATAAAGGTATTGCATGGTATCCTGTTTTTGAGGGTGATGGATTGAAGTGGATCAGAAATACAAACTATCATTTTTCGGAACTGGTAAGAAAGGCTCCAAGAGAGTATCATGATTTAGGTATTGGGAAAGGTAAATCCATTTATAAAATTTTTGAAGATGCTCCGGATACTTTCTTATATGTTCCGAATCCGTCAGTGAAAAAGGAAGTTTGGATAAGTTTTGAACCCTAAAATATAAGTTTAATATGAAAAACAGACATATAATATTTTTAATAGCTACAGTTGTAGCAACAGGAGGATTGCTTTTCGGCTTTGATACTGGGGTAATTTCAGGAGCGATTCCATTTCTTCAGTCAGATTGGGGAATAGATAATAATGATGTTGAATGGATTACGGCAGCTGGTTTGTTGGGAGCTATGTTGGGGGCTGTATGTTGTGGGCGTTTATCTGATATATTTGGAAGAAGAAAAATCATATTGGTTTCTGCTGTGATATTTGCAGTGGGAGCGTTATGGTCAGGACTGGCAACGGATTTGAAGAGCTTGGTTTTTTCTCGTCTGTTTCTTGGTATAGCTATAGGTGTGGCATCATTTACTGTTCCATTGTATATAGCAGAAATTGCTCCAGCTAAATCCAGGGGACGTCTGGTTTCAATGTTTCAGTTAATGGTTACAATAGGTATTTTACTTTCATACATGTCAGATACCTTTTGGGCTGATGAAAACAAGTTGGATTGTTGGAGATGGATGTTTTGGGCAGGTGTCGTACCGGCTTTGGTATTACTGGTAGGTATGTGTTTTGTGCCTGAAACACCTCGGTGGCTGTTGAGTAAAGGACGGTTGAAAGAATGTAGGAAAGTGTTGCAGAAAATAGAACCGGAAAATACAGTAAATGATTTAATTGGACAAATGGAGGTGGAAATAGAGAAAGATAGGAATAGTGCGGTAGGATGGCGATATTTGATGCAGCCTTGGTTGAGAACTCCTCTAATGATTGCTGTTTGTATTATGTTTTTTCAACAGTTTGTAGGTATTAACACAGTTATTTATTATAGTCCGAAGATTTTCCTGATGGCAGGATTTGAAAGTACACTCTCTGCTATTTGGGCTTCTGTAGGTATTGGAATTGTAAATGTTGTATTTACAGTGATTTCTCTTTATTTAGTGGATAGAATCGGACGACGAAAGTTGTATTTTATTGGTCTGTCAGGAATTGCCTTTTCTGTTTTGTGCCTTAGTGCTTGTTTTATTTATGCTAATCAGTTGGGCGAAATCGGAAGGTGGTTAATGGTCATTTTTATGTTTGGATATGTTGCATTTTTTGCAATTAGTATTGGACCTTTGGGATGGTTGGTCATTTCCGAGATATTTCCGCAGAAAGTACGGGGATTGGGGACTTCGATAGGTTCATTGGCTGTATGGATATTTAATTGCATTGTCTCCTTTACTTTCTTTAAGATTATAGATTTTTTTTCTATACCAGGTACCGAAATTGTTGTTGGACAAACGACTTCTGAGAATCCGGCAGGTGCATTTTTTCTTTATGGATTTATTGCCGTGTTGGGTTTGGTATGGGGGTATTTATTCTTGCCGGAGACAAAAGGGTTATCATTGGAGGAGATTGAACAGAAATGGAGAAAAAATAGAGAATGTTGAAGGAATAAATCATTAAAAAAATGATATATGAAAAATGGATTTTATTTTTTAGGTCTATGTATCTGCTTGTGTTTATGGGCTTCTTGCTCCAGTATGGAAGAAGTACGTGATTATAATGAAAAATATACGGGAGAGTATACGAGCAGGATTGCTTTCCCTATTGGGGGATTGGGGACGGGAATGTTTTGTGTAGAAGGTAGTGGTGCAATTTCTAATATGAATATTAGGCATAAAACTGAGATGTTGAATGAACCGACAATGTTTGCCGGATTATATTTGAAAGGGGTAGATAATGGTAGTATTGTTGTGGAAGGACAAGTACCGGATTGGAAAAAATTTGGCCAACCACAGTCAACAAAAGGATACGGCGGCACGTGGGGATTACCTCGATTTAAAGATTGTGATTTTGAAGTAAAATTCCCTTTTGCCAAATTGAGAATGAGTGACGATGAACTGAAGATGGACGTGACAATGAAGGTTTGGAATCCATTTATTCCTACAGATGAAAATAACTCAGGGCTTCCAGTTGCTGGTTTTGAATATACGTTTAAAAATAAATATGCTAAAGAAGTAGAAGCCATATTTTCTTATAATTCAAAGAACTTTGTAGATATTCGTAATGGAGGAGCATCTATTAGGCCAATTGAAAATGGTTTTATAATATCACAGAAAGGAACAGAAACGCAGCCGTTTCATCAGGCTGATTTTGCAATCTTTACAGATGAACCGGAAACTAAGGTTAATTATTGTTGGTTTAGAGGATGGTCTTTTGACTCATTCACGATGTGCTGGAATGAGATGAGCAGTGGGGTAATTAAAGAAAATCCTGCTAATATGGCGGATGCTCCCGGAGCTTCCTTGTATGTACCGTTTAGATTGCAACCGGGAGAGTCAAAGACAATCCGTTTATATATGGCATGGTACGTTCCTTTCTCATTAGTTCGTGAGGGATTGGAACCGATTGATGATGTAGATGTACCTATCGTACCTGTAGTTAATGAAAGAGGAGAGCCCGCAGGCTATATTGATACTTCCATTCAGTTGTCCGATAAATACCGTCCCTGGTATAGCAGTAGATTTGCAAATATAGAGGAAGTCGCAGACTATTGGATGAAAAATTATAATACGTTGAAAGAAAAAACAGAGCTGTTTACTGATGCATTTTATGCTACAACTTTGCCTGCTGAAGTTGTTGAAGCTGTTGCTGCTAATCTTACTATATTAAAATCACCTACGATTTTTCGGCAATACGATGGTCGGATGTGGAATTGGGAAGGTTGCGGTAATGAATATGGCTCTTGCTATGGTTCTTGTACACATGTTTGGAATTATGCTCAAGCTATACCTCATTTGTTTCCTAAAATGGAAAGAACACTGAGGGAAACGGAATTTTTTGTTAGTCAAGCTAAGAATGGGCACCAAGCATTTCGCTCTGCACTTCCTATCCGACCCATCAGACATAATTTTCATGCAGCAGCTGATGGGCAGTTAGGTGGTATTATGAAAGTATACCGTGATTGGCATATATATGGTAATGACGAATGGTTGAAGTTGATTTATTCATACGTACAGAATAGTCTTGATTATTGCATTAATACGTGGGATCCTAAAAGGAAAGGTGTTATAGAGGAACCTCATCATAATACTTATGACATTGAATTTTGGGGGCCTAGTGGTATGATTAATAGTTACTATACTGGCGCATTACAAGCATTTGTTGCTATGGGTGAACATTTGGAGAAAGATATGACAGAATATAGAGAGTTGCTAGATAAGAGTATTGACTACATGGAAAATCAATTGTACGACGGTGAATATTTTATTCAAAATATTCGTTGGAAGGAGTTGCAGGCTTCTGATCCGACGAAAGTACAGTCTGTCAATTCTAATTATTCGAAAGAGGGTTTGGATTTATTGGAAAAGGAAGGGCCGAAATATCAATACGGAAAAGGCTGTTTATCTGATGGAGTAGTAGGAGCATGGCTTTCTTTGGTCTGTGGACTGGACGAGGCTATAGATAGAAAGAAAATATTAAGTCATTTATTGTCTGTTCATAAATATAATTTAAAGAGGAATCTCAGAAAACATGTAAATCCTCAGCGCTCGACTTTTGCTTTAGGTGATGAAGGAGGCTTATTATTATGTTCATGGCCCAAAGGAGGAAAGTTACAACTTCCTTTTGTTTACTCCAATGAGGTATGGACAGGTATTGAATATCAAGTGGCTTCTCATTTGATGTTTGAAGGTGAGGTTGAGAAAGGACTTGATATTGTCCGTACTTGTCGTGATCGGTATGATGGAAGAGTACGTAACCCATTTAATGAATATGAATGTGGGGCATGGTATGCCCGTGCAATGTCTAGTTATGCTATGCTCCAAGCTTTGACTGGAATACAGTATGATGCAGTGGATTCTACTTTATATATTGATTCAAGGATAGGTGATGATTTTACGTCTTTTTTGTCGACGGAAACAGGTTTTGGTAATGTTGGTCTAAAAGATGGTAAACCTTTCATTGAGGTGAAATATGGGAAGATTGATGTGAAAAAGTGCTTTGTTTCTGACATAGAAACAGATTTTGTTAATTGATAGAGAAAGGAGGAATAATGGAAATAAGAAGAAAGTAATTATACAGTGGTGAATCTAATAATAGTTTGAAACACAAATAATCAAAAAAAATGAAAACAATAGACATTAAATCTAATAGCAGGATATTACATTGGGCATTTTATATTTTCCTTTTTACTGTTTTGAGTGTGGGAAGTGTATATGCATCGGAAGATACTCCGTCTGTATTATCCACTAATCAATCAGAAAAGAAAACAGTAAAAGGAAATGTGATGGATGAATATGGACAACCATTGGTGGGGGTAGCTGTACAAGTTAAAGGAACTTCATTAGGTGTTGTTACTGATTTGGATGGAAATTTTAGTTTTAGTATTCCAGTTGATAGTCGTGCCTTGTTATTTTCTTATTTGGGAATGAAAACTCAAGAGGTATCTGCCAATAAGAGTAACTATAAAATAGTGATGGTAGAGGATGCCACCCAAATGGAGGAAGTTGTAGTCATTGGGTATGGTTCTCAGTCTCGTGAGAAGATTACGACATCTGTGACCAAGCTTGATAAAGAGGCTTTGAAGAATGTACCCTATGCAAATGCAGCTTCAGCCTTACAAGGTACAGTGTCTGGTGTACGTGTGCAAAGTATTTCAGGGCAACCAGGTGCAGAACCTCGTATTATAGTCCGTGGTGGTACTTCCATTAATAATCCTAATGGTGCTACTCCACTATATATTATTGATGGTGTTATGAGGGCGAATATGGTTCATATAGCTTCGGAAGATATTGAATCCATCCAAATTCTGAAAGATGCTGCTGCTACTTCTATTTATGGAGCCCAAGGTTCAAATGGTGTTGTAATTGTTACTACTAAAAAGGGGAAGGCCGGTAAAACCAGAGTTGAATATAGATATAATCTGACAATTTCTGATATTGGTAAAAAATATGAATTTGCCAATGCTGAAGAATTTTTGACCCTTATGAGGAAAGGTATGATTTCACCAGCGAAATTTGGAAAAGCTACCGAACAAAGATTGATAGGACATTTAGGTTATGGAACAGGAAATGATCTGACTAATAATACTGCCTTCTCTACTCAATACTTGACTGATGAGAATCGCTATAAATTAGATCAAGGGTGGAAATCAATGCCAGATCCAGTAGATCCGAGTAAGACATTGTTATACTCAGATACTGATTTTCAGGATAAAATTTATCGTACTGGTTTTTCTCATAATCACCATATTGAAGTTTCAGGTGGAACGGAAAAGGCTACCTTTAATATGGGATTAGGGTATATGACTAATGAAGGAACTGTTATTACAACTTCATATAAACGGTATAATTTTAGTTTGAATGGTTCTTTGCAAGCACGGGATAATTTGAAAATTTCAGCTAGAACTACTTATTCAAACTCGTTTACGTATGGTTCTCCATTAGCTGCAGATGCAACATTCTATCGTTCACCGGCTGCCTCACCTACCACTAAATTCAGATTTGAAGATGGTAGTCTGGCTCCAGGAGCTGCCCAGTATCTGGGAAATGCTGTATATCATATGAACAAGGCACAAAGAGAGTATGACTATCAGAATTTATCAATAGGAGTAGATGCAGATTGGACTATATTGCCAGGATTGTCTTTCAAACCAGCTCTTTCTTTATTTGAAGTGAACAGTAATAACTATACTTTTTGGGATGCTTTTTGGAATGGACCGAGAGATTATATAACTACAAGAAATGCAAATGCTGATACTTACAAATGGCGGCAATATCAGGCAGATGCTGTATTCAACTATGTTAAATCTTTCAATGAAAAACACAATTTGAATGTAACAGCTGGTTATGCTTATTATTTTAGGAAAGAGGCCCGTTTAGCAGCTGCTGGTAGAGGTGCTTCTACTGATTTGATTCCTACTTTGAATGCCTCAAGTGTTCCTGTAAGTGTGAGTAGTTCTATTACAGAGCGATCTATACAAGGTATTTTTGCTCGTATAGGGTATGATTATAAGGATAAATATTTGATTTCTGTATCTGCAAGATATGACGGTGCTTCCAATTTGGGTACGAACAACAAATGGGGATTTTTTCCTGGCGTGTCATTAGGGTGGCATGTGGATAAAGAAAAGTTCTGGTCATTTATGCCTGAGAATCTAATGCGTCTGAAATTGCGTGCCAGCTATGGAGTAAATGGTAATATTTCAGGCTTGGGGGATTATACGGCTCAAGGTAGTTATAGTGTAGGATCTAAATATTTAGGTAATGCAGGTATCACTATGGGAACTATGGCAAATCAAGACTTGAGTTGGGAGGAGTCTAAGACATTTGATATCGGTACTGATATTTCCTTTTTTAATAATCGGTTAAACTTTATCTTTGATTATTTCAATCGTACCACAGATAATTTGCTGACAAATCGCACTTTACCTCATTCTACAGGCTTTGGCTCTATTTTCACTAATTTAGGGCGTTTACAAAATAGAGGTATTGAGTTGGAAATGAATGCAAGAATATTACCGGTATCCAGTTCTATTCAATGGTCATTAGGTTTTAATGCCTCGAAGGTGACCAATAAAATATTGAAGCTGCCAGATAATGGGGTTGAAAATAATCGGATTGGTGGTGAGTACATTTGGGATGCTAAACTGGGTAAACATACTTGGCAAGGTGGTTTACAGGAAGGAGGACGAATTGGAGATTTGTTTGCCTATAAGATGATAGGTGTATATTCTACTGATGAGGAAGCACAGAATGCTAATGAGCCGATAGATAATGTTATTACAGTCCCTGATAAAACCAAATATGGTGGTGATGCAAAGTGGCAAGATACTGATGGTAATGGTGTGATTGACAGTAAAGACCGTGTATATGTTGGTAATATTTATCCGGATTGGACTGGGGGTATTAATACTTCTCTATCTTATAAAGGGTTCGATTTGTATTGCAGACTTGATTTTACATTGGGTCATACCATATATAATTTTGCCAAAGGCTTTTTGGATTATAATTGGCAGGGTGATAATAATATGACGAAAGATGTCGTAAATCGCTCCTGGAAAGAACAAGGTGACAAAGCGGACATGCCGAGATTCTATTGGCATGGTGATCGTGGACAGCAGAATGCTATCCGAGGTAGCTCTTTGTATCATGAATCAGGAGATTTTCTAGCCATTAGAGAAGTTTCTTTAAGTTATACAGTTCCTGCAAATATCATACAAAAGATTCGTTTAAGCGGACTTCGGTTTACGGTTACGGGAAATAATCTGCACTATTTTACTAAATATTCTGGTCTTAATCCAGAAGAAGGTGGACAGGATAATGGTAGATATGCTATGCCGAGAAATATTATTTTTAGTGCAAATGTATCATTTTAATAAAGTAAAGTTATGAAAATTAGAAATATAATAAATAGTACAATAGCTTTGTTTATGGTCCTGACATTTGCTTCTTGTGATGCACTAGACCTTAAGCCAATAAGCTTTATAACGAATGAATCTTTCTGGCAGACAGAAGATGACGTGAAGGGTGCGTTAAATGGTATTTATGTCCAGTTACGAGGAGCTGCTGAACATGATTTGTATATATTGGGGGAAGCGCGTAGCGAAATACTGACTGTAGGTATCGGTGGATATGGCGGATATGATATTTATTATTATAATACGTTGACACAAGCTAATATGCCTATATCCTGGATACGTTATTATCAGATAGTCAATTCATGCAATCTTCTTTTAAAGTATGCTCCCAATGTGACTTTTAATAACGAGACTTCCCGCAATAAAATGTTGGCTCAAGCTTATACAATGAGGGCTTTCATGTATTTTGTGATGACTCGTACATGGGGGGATTTGATAATCCATACAGATCCTATTGAAAACACAAATTCAGAAGTCCTTTATAAAGAAAGAAGACCCCAAACGGAAGTTTTCCAACTGATAAAAGATGATTTGGAGAAAGCTTTGTCTTTATATCCGGATGACAATTTCGGTGATCAAAGAGCTATGTGGTCAAAACCGGCAACATTGGCTTTGAAAGCTGAAGTATATCTTTGGAGTGGAAAAAAAATGAATGGTGGAAGCAGTGATATTGAAACTGCATTAAATGCTTTGAATTCAATTAAAACGGATAAGCTTCGTTTACAGCCGGATTTTGCTGATGTATTTGCTTATGATAATAAGGGTAATGATGAAATCTTGATGAGTGTTAGATTTCAGGATTTGGAATCTGGTATTAACTATTTCAGATATATGTGGATACATGCGAGTGCTGTTCCTGGAGATGCTCCTCAAGAGGTAAAGGATATAGTTTATCCGATAGGGCCGGGACAAGGTATTATAGTAGCTTCGGACGAGTATAGAAAGCAATATACAGAAGATGATACTCGAAAAAATGCTTCTTTTCTTGAGATTTATTCTAAAGATCAGGAAACTGGAGAAAATAAATTTTATGTTAGTGTAGTATTAAAAGGTAAAGGCTTGGTGCGAGATGGTGATCGTATTTTTGCAGATGATATCATATTGTACCGTTATGCTGATATTTTATTAATGAAGGCTGAGGCTAAAAATGCTTTGGGACAAGATCCTTCTGCAGAAATTAATGAGGTCAGGAAACGTGCATATAAAGACAAGTATGAAGAGCATATTTATGTGAATAGCACAAAAGAGGCGAATGATGTAGCTATCTTGAAAGAAAGACTTTTAGAATTGGCTTTTGAAGGTAAAAGGTGGTGGGATTTGGTACGTTTTGACAAAGCCTTTGATTTGGTTCCTTCTTTGAGAGAGCATAAGGGGGAAGATTATATGATGCTGTTCCCCATTCCTTTGTCAACAATAAGCGTGGAGCCGAAAGTTACTCAAAATCCTGGTTGGGATAAATAAAGTATATTATTGAAATCTTTCCAATATGTTGTAACTTTACAGCATATTGGAAAGATTGATAAACGAACATAATAAAATTATATATGAAAAAGTCTATATTTCTCTTTTATTGTCTGCTTGTCCACTTGTGTTCTGCGACAACATTATTTGCTCAACAGAATGACGTTTTGATACCAGGTGTCAAGAAAATAAAGGATGTAATAATATATAAGGATACCATGTTTTACTCCGCTTTTCCTTCAGCTGTAAAATTATCGAATGGAGAGATACTGGTATCGTTCAGAAGAGCTCCAGACCGTAAAGTCTTTAAGGAGAAGAAGAATAATCATTTGGACCCGAATAGTTATCTGGTAGTAGTGAGATCCAAAGATGGCGAACATTGGACCAAGGAACCGGAACTGCTTTATGCCCATCCGTTTGGAGGCTCACAAGATCCATGTTTGTTGAAGTTGAAAGATGGAACACTGCTATGTGCTAGTTATTTGTGGACATTTATTCGTCCGGATGGTTTAGCTGTTCTTAAGAAACCGTTCGTACAGAATACAGACGCTGTTTTTGCAGGAGGATATTTGCTCCGTTCTTATGATGATGGTAGAACTTGGAATGATTTGATTATACCTTGTAGCGTTCCGTCTGAAATAAATTATAGTGGATTGGGAGGTAAATTGCCGGCTTATAATCGTGGCGCTTTGTATGAAGGAAAAGATGGACGTATTTTTTGGGCAGTAGTAGCTTCTGATACAGAAGCTTTAAGAAATACGTCGGTCTATTTGCTTATATCCAAAGATAAAGGAAAAACATGGGAATACGGTACGAAAATTGCTAAAGATAAAAAGGTCTCGTTTAATGAGACTTCCATGTATGAAACGCCTAATGGGGATTTGATTGCTTTTATGCGTTCGGAAGCGTTTGGTGACCAAGCTTGTATTGCACGGTCCATAGATGGTGGGAAAACATTTGGTGAATGGAAAAGTATGGGGTTCAAAGGACATCCTCTCCAGGCAATGAGGCTGCCAGACAATAGAGTTTTGTTGACATATGGTTATCGTCATGAACCTTGTGGAGTTAGAGCCAGAATTCTTAATGCAGAATGTACAGATTTTGCCACGGCTCCTGAGATTATCATAAGAGATGATGCGGATGATGGAGATGTCGGATATACATGGGCTGTACAGCTGGATGAGAAGAGGGTATTGGTGGTATACTATATAAACTTTGACAGAGCCAAAGGTACTAGACATATACAAGGCTCTATTTTAGAGATTGAACCGCAAGGATAATTGTTAATACATAATATGATGAAGAGAAAACAAATTCCGGGCAATATGGATTCCAGCCCTCAAAAGATGTCTCGTCGTAAAGCATTGGCTACTATGGCAGGTGCCGTAGGATTGGCAGCATTACCTGGTGTAGGGCATGCATTGAATCCCATCAAGAAAGAACGGAGAGACATTCAAACCTCTGCTTTTACATCTATCCATACTATGCGTAACGCTGTATCTCGTCAGTTTACGACTTTTGACTTGAATACTAAGATTAAAGCCCATTTGGTTGGACCGGGTGAGAAATCTGTACTGGTAGATCACACTTCTCCTGGTGTAATTACCCGTATGTGGTTTACTATTAATGGTTGGTTTTGGGAAAATTGGGATTTAAGTAAGGAGCGGTGGCCTGATCCTACTATTTTGAAAATGCTGATTTTGCGTATTTATTGGGATGGTGAGGACTATCCTTCTGTAGAATGTCCGATTGGTGACTTCTTTGGTATAGGGCATTGTGAATATAAGCATTATATGTCCAAATATATAGGTATGTCCAGTGGAGGTTTCTATTGTTATTTTCCGATGCCATTTAAAAAGGTAAGGATAGAAGTGGAAAATCTTCATCACCGTTTGACTACAAGCGTTTTCTTAAATGCCAATTATGATCAATTGGAGAGTTTACCTGAGGGTATGGGACGATTCCATTGTTTATATAATGCTGGTACCAATCCTGGTTATGAACCATTAACCATATTGCAGACTAAAGGACATGGACATTTTATTGGCTGTTCCTTGTCCATGCAGAGTTGGCTTCCAAACTACTTGGGATATTTGGAAGCACCCGAGTTTATTTATATCGATACGGAAGACAAAAGTGTACCGACTATAGTTGGTTCTGGACTTGAAGATTATTTTAATGGTGGCTGGTATTTTAGGGAAGGTGAATTCTGTGGAGAGTTGCATGGAGTTCCTATAAAGGATCCGCTCCGTTCGATGGTGAGTATGTATCGTTATCATGAGCAAGATGCAATCTGTTTCAATGAAAGTTTTATTTTTGATTTTATAAATCCCCGTAAACCGGAGCAGACCCGGCCCTTTAAATTCTCTTCGGCGGCTTTCTGGTATCAAGACAAAGCTGTACCTCTGGCGTTCAAATTACCAGAGAAAGAAAAGTTGGTTGATTGGTATAGAATGCGTGATACAGACCATCAAGCTATACCATAAGATTGATATTTATATTTACTTTTTGAATTACTGAAATATGTTACTTGAAGATAGGATTTTGAAAAAATGGTTATTACCTTTTATATTGTCGGTTCTTATTGCCGTAGATTCCATGGCTCAATGCATTCCGGTGTACAAGGATTCTAGTATGTCTGTTGAACGACGGGTTACAGATTTATTGGGCAGAATGACATTACGAGAAAAAATAGCACAATTAAGTCATTTGCATGGTTATCAATTATACAATGGTCAAGAGGTGGATTACCAAAAATTAAGAGATGCAGCTGGTGATATTAGTTACGGCTGTATTGAGGGATTCAATCTTACTGGTGAAAATGTGCGGAAAGCATTTCATGCAATTCAGAAATATATGGTTGAAGAGACACGCTTGGGAATCCCAGTTTTTACAGTAACTGAGTCTTTACATGGCTCGGTACATGATGGTTCTACCATTTTTCCTCAATCTGTAGCCGTTGGTAGTACTTTTAATTTAGATTTGGCTTATCAGATGACTAAAGCAATTGCTACAGAATTAAGGTCCCAAGGGGTAATTCAGACTCTTTCACCAGGATTGGATGTTGTTCGGGATTTGCGATGGGGGCGTGTTGAGGAATCGTTTGGTGAAGATCCTTGGCTAGTGGGACAGATGGGGATTGCACAAGTGAAAGGTTATATTGACGGAGGAATATCTCCAATGTTGAAACCTTTTGGACCGGGAGGAGCTCCTTTGGGAGGGCTGAACTTGGCTTCAGTTGAGAGTGGAGAACGGGATATACGTAATATCCATATCAAGCCGTATGAGATGGCTGTTCGGAATACGGAAGTGAAGGCGGTGATGACCTCCTATAATTCTTGGAATGGCATCCCTAATTCTGCTTCTTCTTATTTACTGACGAATATTTTACGCAATGAATGGGGATTCAAAGGATATGTATATTCCGATTGGGGGGCAGTGGCTATGTTGAAGGATTTTCAGCATACAGCTAAGGATGATAGTGAAGCGGCTATCCAAGCCTTGACTGCGGGGGTGGACTTGGAAGCTTCCAGTAATTGCTATTGGGCTTTGGAGCAATTGATAGAGCAAGGCAGGTTTGATGAAAAATATGTGGATTTGGCTGTTGGACGTATCTTACGTGTTAAATTTGAATTAGGATTGTTCGAGAATCCATATCAGGGCGCTGACATGCCGGGAGTAGCCATGCGTACTAAAGAAGCGGTGGAGCTATCGCGCAGAGTGGCTGATGAATCGATTGTTTTATTGAAGAATGAAAATACTCTTTTACCCTTAAATTTGAATAAAATAAAATCATTAGCAGTGATTGGGCCGAATGCTAATCAAGTACAGTTCGGGGATTATACATGGAGCCGGAGTAATAAAGATGGGGTTACTCCACTTGAAGGCCTAAAGAAACGGGTTGGAAATAAGATAAAAATAAATTATGCGGCAGGATGTGATCTTATTACAGATAATAAATCCGGATTTGATGAAGCTGTAGCTGCTGTAAAAGCGAGTGACATGGCTGTTGTATTTGTTGGTTCTTCTAGTGCTTCACTGGCACGTGACTATTCAGATGCTACATGTGGGGAGGGGTTTGACCTCTCTTCTCTGGATCTGACAGGTGTACAAGAAGAATTGGTGGAAGAAATCTATGCAATAGGAAAACCAGTTATAGTTGTATTGGTTACAGGTAAGCCTTTTTCTATTTCTTGGATAAAAGAACATATTCCAGCCATAGTTGTACAATGGTACGGTGGTGAGAAAGCTGGAGATGCAATAGCTGATATGTTATTGGGAAATATTAATCCTTCAGCCAAACTTCCATTCTCGTTTCCGCAGAGCGTAGGACATTTACCGGTTTTTTATAATCATTTGCCAACGGACAAAGGATTCTATCGTCGTCCTGGTAGACCAAATGAACCTGGACGTGATTATGTTTTTTCTTCACCAGCTCCGTTATGGTCTTTTGGGCATGGATTGAGTTATACTACATTTGAGTATTTGAATGCTCATTATTCTGCAGAGTTATTACATCCATCTGATACCTTGATTGTCAGTGTATCTTTGAAGAATACGGGTAGTGTAGCGGGAAAGGAGGTAGTACAGCTTTATGTTCGAGATGTGGTCAGTTCGGTTGTGACTCCAGTCAAGCAACTGAAGGCATTCTCAAAACCATTCTTACAACCAGGCGAAATGCAGACAGTTGTTTTGAAGCTACCAATACAAGAATTGGCCTTATATGATTTGAGCATGAAAAAAGTAGTAGAAGAAGGGGAGTATGAAATACAGATAGGAACAGCCTCAGATGATATCAGATTACGAAGGACAATCTTTGTTGGCAGACAGCCGGTGACTAGTAATAGTCTTGGTCATAACGACTTCTGCATGGATGAAATTGTGAAGAATCCAGGAAGAAAGATAAAGGTTGCTGGTTGTGTCAGAGATGTACAAGCAACCCCTATAAGTGGAATTGAAATCAAATCTAATTATTCTGGTAGAACGGTTATAAGTAAGGAAGGCGGAAGATATTCCATTCTGACTGTAGAAAACGATGTGCTAACGATTTCTGCCAAAGGATTCGAGACAGTAAATATCAAGGTGAATAAACAAAAGGATATAGATATAAAATTGAATTACAGTCATGATTAAACACGAAATCAGATGGGAATACATATTGGTAATATGTATTATTCTCGGTACGTTACCTTGTAATGCACAGTCAGTAATTCCTATGCCAAAAGAAATGGTGATGGGAGAAGGTTCTTGGGATGTATCTGCCGATACACGTATAAATTACAGTAATGATGCGCTTACCAAAACAGTCAGTCTCTTTAATAATTATTTAGATGGACGGTTTGGGGTGACTTTGAAGAAAGGATCGAAAGGAAAGAATGCCATTCATTTGCAGATAGACAAGAAAATGCCTTTAGAGGCATATTCATTAGTTGTGGATGATAAGGGAGTAACAATCAAGGGAAGTGAAGCTGGAATATTTTATGGAATTCAGACATTGCAGCAGTTACTTGTTGATAAGGGAAATGGATGCATACAGCTTCCGTATATTATGATAAATGATGAACCCCGTTTTGGTTATCGTGGTTTGATGTTGGATGTTGCACGTTATTTTTACTCAGTGGAATATGTAAAAGAGTATATAGATTTAATGGCTCGTTATAAAATAAATAGATTCCATTGGCATTTGACAGAAGATGCCGGGTGGCGTATTGAAATAAAAAAGTATCCAGAATTGACCAAAATTGGGGCATGGCGTAATAGTACTCAGTGGGGGCATAATCCGACAGAACAAGATCGTATTCCACATGGAGGATTCTATACTCAGGAGCAGATTAAGGAGATTATCCAATATGCGGCAGATAGGTACATCACTATTGTTCCGGAGATCGATTTACCAGGACATACAATGTCTGTTTTAGCTACATATCCGGAGCTGTCTTGCACGGGCGGACCATTTCGGATACCGGAAACTTGGGGTATTAAGGAGGAAGTTCTTTGTCTCGGTAATGATAAAACCTATCGGTTTGTAGAAGATGTTTTATCTGAGGTGATAGATTTGTTTCCCGGTGAGTATATTCATATAGGCGGTGATGAGGCACCTAAAAGACGTTGGAAAGAATGTCCGAAGTGTCAACGACGCATTAAGGAAAATAAATTGAAAGATGAACATGAATTACAAAGTTACTTCATCCATCATTTGGATGAATTTGTAACGGGGAAGGGGCGAAAAATCATTGGTTGGGATGAAATCTTAGAAGGTGGTCTGGCACCGAATGCTGCTGTAATGAGCTGGAGAGGAGAAAACGGTGGAATTGCTGCAGCGGGAATGGGGCATAAAGTGGTGATGGCTCCCAATAACTATATGTATATTGATTATTATCAGAGTGAGGATTATACTAATGAGCCTTTAAATATAGGAGGACTGGTTACGTTGGAACATATCTACAGCTATGAACCTTATACGCCTAAGCTTACAAAAGAGCAATGCGGTTATATAATGGGGGTACAAGCTAATGTTTGGGGAGAATTTATACATCATCCTGATAAAGTGAACTATATGGCATATCCTCGGGCTATGGCCCTTTCAGAAATAGGTTGGTCACCTGCGGAAAAGAAGAATTATGCAGATTTCCGTGAAAGATTAGCGGGATGTTTGGCTGAACTGGATAGACAAGGGGTTACTTTCCGTATTCCCGAACCGATTGGTTGGGATAAAGCTATTGTTAGAGGCGGTAACGCGATAGTGGATTTGAAGCCGTCAGTAGAGGGTGCTGATATATATTATACCACAGATGGTACCGATCCTCGTTTATATGGAAAACTCTATACGGATACATTGCAGTTACCTTTATCTTTCAGTGGAGTAAATATAAAATGTTATCTCCGCCTTTCTTCCGGTAGAAGTAGTGCTGTTTATACAGTTGTAGCTCCTGATACAAAATAAAAAAATGATAATAAATACAGTATTTATGACGAAATATTTATTAATATGTCTGGTAGTTTGTGCACTGATTTTTCAAGGGTGCTGGCATCATGAGAGTGCGGTTGAACGTGGCTATAATGAGAAGTATATAGGTGAATATACGCGTAAAATAGCTTTCCCTATAGGAGGTATAGGCACGGGCATGTTCTGTATTGAAGGAACAGGAGCATTGAGTAATATGTCTATACGTCATAGACCGAATGTTTTCAATGAACCAACGATGTTTGCTGCAATTCATGTGAAAGGTTATGAGTATGGTACACGCATTCTGGAAGGGCCGGTTCCAGAATGGAAAAAATTTGGTGCTCCTAATTCCAGCCGTGGAGACGGCAGCTCATGGGGAATGCCCCGGTTTAAGGAGTATAGTTTCCAGTCACGTTTCCCTTTTGCGGAGGTAGAGTTGGCAGATCAGAATGTCCCTATAGATGTGAAACTGGTTGCCTGGAATCCATTTATACCAACGGATGAAGATAATTCAAGTCTACCGGTTGCTGGGTTTGAATATGAGTTTCATAATACCAGTAATGAGGAAGTACAAGCCGTCTTTTCATATAATAGTATGAATTTTATGCAAACTCCGGGTAGAGGTAAAGCGTATATAGATGCAGCAAAGAATGGATTCATTCTAAGACAGACAGGCACAGAGAATGAACCTTTCTGTCAAGGTGATTTTATGATTTATACTGACAATCCCCAGACAGTAGTTAATCATAACTGGTTTCGTGGAGGTTGGTTCGACCCATTGAGCATTTGTTGGGATAACTTGGAAGAGGGCAGAATGGAAGAGAATCCAGCAGGCTTGGAAGGAGCAGTGGGAGCTTCGTTATATGTGCCGTTTACTTTAGCACCTGGTGAGACTCGTAATATAAGGTTGTACATGGCTTGGCATGTCCCTTATTCACAAGAACGAATAGGTGGAATCCCACGTACAGATACTGATATCCCTGATGCACCAGTTTGTCCAGATGAATTGAGTAACTGTTATACTTATGAGAATAATTTTGAAGGGAATTACCGCCCTTGGTATAGCAGTAGGTTTGGCAGTATACAAGATGTTGCAAACTACTGGTTGGATAATTATGATGCATTGAAAAAGAATACTCAGTTGTTCACTGATGCTTTCTATGATTCTACTCTTCCACCTGAAGTTAAGGAGGCTGTTGCTGCTAATTTGAGTATATTGAAATCTACTACAGTACTTCGCCAATACGATGGGCGTATGTGGAATTGGGAGGGAAGTCATGATAATTGGGGCTCTTGTCATGGTTCATGCACGCATGTTTGGAATTATGCGCAAGCTGTATCTCATCTTTTCCCAAAATTAGAACGTACATTACGTGAAACAGAATTTTTTGTGAGCCAGGATAAAAGGGGACATCAAGTGTTCCGTACGAATCTGCCTATCAGTCCTACTGTCCATGATTTTCATTCGGCGGCAGATGGGCAATTAGGAGGTATAATGAAGGTATATCGTGAATGGAGAATTATGGGTGATATAAATTGGCTGAAGATGATGTATCCAGCTGTGAAGAAAAGTATGGATTATTGTATCCGTACTTGGGATCCGAGAGAGGTTGGAGCTGTTGAAGAACCTCACCATAATACGTATGATATAGAGTTTTGGGGCGCGAATGGGATGATTACCAGTTTTTATGTAGGAGCATTACAAGCTATTTGCTTGATGGGTAAAACGGTAGGCGATGATATTTCCCGTTATGAAGAATTGATGAATAAAAGTAAAGCATATTTGGAGAGCAAACTTTTTGATGGAGAGTATTTTATTCAGAACATTCAATGGACTGGATTGGACGCTCCAGACCCAGTTGATGCCCAATCGTTTGTGACCCATTATACGCCAGAAGCTTTAAAAATCCTACAAGAAGAAGGTCCGAAATATCAGTATGGTAAAGGTTGTTTGTCTGACGGAATATTGGGCTCTTGGATGACATTGGTATGTGGAATGCCGGAGGTGGTCGATCGTCTGAAAGTAAAAAGTCATTTGATTTCTGTCCATAAGTATAACTTTAAAAAGAGCTTAAGTAACCATGTCAACCCTCAACGTTCCACCTTTGCATTGGGAGAGGATGGGGGATTATTACTTTGTACCTGGCCGAAAGGTGGTAAGCTAAAATTGCCTTTTGTATACAGTAACGAAGTGTGGACTGGAATTGAATATCAAGTGGCTGCTCATCTTATGTTTGAAGGAGAAGTGGAAAAAGGGCTTGAAATAGTGAGAACTTGCCGTGATCGTTATAATGGTCGTGTTCGTAATCCGTTTAATGAATATGAGTGTGGAGCATGGTATGCTCGTGCAATGGCCAGTTATGCTATGCTAGAAGGCCTTACGGGAATACGCTATGATGCAGTAGACAAAATTTTGTATATAGATTCGCGGATTGGAGATGATTTCACTTCATTCTTGTCTACGGAAACGGGTTTTGGTAATGTTGGACTTAAGGAAGGAAAGCCGTTTATAGATGTGAAATATGGGGTAATAGATGTACAGAAATGTATCGTTTCCGGTAAGGAAATTCAATTATAGTTTGGATAAGGTTCTTGATTATATACAAATTGTGAAATTTGTAGTATTGTAAGATTTACATGTATAGATTAGATGGTTTTATGAGAGTTCTGTGGGGCTGTGATTGTTCCACAGAACTATTTTTATGTTATTTGCAGATTTTTGCAACCAAACTTCATCTTTCTGCGTCTAATAAATAAAAAGAGGAGATTATGAATATGAAAATGAATTTTTCTATGGACGAGATTCGTCTTAAAGTAGAGGAGTATATAAAGAAAGGTAGTCGGGCAGCTGGTCGTCCCGTACTGACAGCTTATTATGTCCTGACTGCTGATTCTACTCCAGAGAGTGAAAGGACAAATATCATGATTGCTTTGGTGGCCATTGTGTTTCCTGCCGGTATAGAAGACCTCTTGGGACAAGTCTTTATGGTAGGGAAGGGATTTGCTGCAATCTATGCTTATAAGAAAATGAAGAAATACATCACTCCACAGATAAAGGATAAGGTAGAGGCAAAATTGGATGAGTGGTTCCATGAGAATGTGATGGAAGTAGTGGAACCGCTTTATCTGGAATAACAGTTCGCCACAAAGATCATACTGATTTGCGCAGATTGAATTTATATCGGGAATTTGTATCTGTGCGAATCAGCATAATCTCCGTGACGGACTGTTTATTGTTTTTTGCTCAAGAAGCGTCTGGCCAGATATTTCCGTACCGGTTCATCATAGAATTTTAAGCATAGATAAGCCAATAATATGTTCCATGCGTAAACACACAAGGCAACCTGCCAAGTCTGCTCCAACGTGAAGAGCTGGTTCTTGATGAGCCATGCATAGAACAAGTACATAAATGGATAATGTATCACATAGACTGGATAGGATATATCTCCCAGGAACTTGCATATCTGGGTCGATTTTTTATCCGTTGTGGTACCGGAAGCTCCTAACCAGACGAGAACCGGAAAAGCGATGATTACACAGAACGCTTCATAAATGCCATTTGTACAGACCGGTGTTGCACCTTCCAAGTAGGGCACTGAAAACAAGGCAACCAATGCAATGGCACATATCCAGAAAGCACCTTTCACCTTGATAGGCTTGAAGTTGCGCGACAAAAGCATGCCCATGGAGAAAGGAAAAAGCATCCTCAGCAATCCGCCGCCAAAGTTTATTCCGTCCAGTGTCCAGCCTACCCCCATATTTCCGTATCCGGAGATGTCGAAAATGGCGAATGATGCCAATGCCACTCCCAGCAATATTGTCAGTACGGCAAGGGCTTTGTTTGATAAGCGGTGGATAAACAAGGCATAAAGGATGTTGCCTAAATATTCAAAAAACAAGGACCAGCATGGACCATTCAAAGGAAACATTTCGCCATTACCACGGACTTCATAACCTGCACCTGGCATTGCGGGAATAAAAAATATAGTGCAAAGAAGGGACAGCATAATCATGGAGAGGGCAATATGTGTTCCGTCCCATTGTACGCATCCTTGAAGACAGAAAGTAATGGCACCCAGGACAGCTCCCATAATGACCATCGGATGGAGACGTATCAGGCGCCGTTTAAAGAAGTTTTTCATTGTGAGGTTCCTGCCCCAACGGTCGTCATAAGCATACCCGATAACGAATCCCGATAGTATAAAGAAGAAATCTACAGCTAAATAGCCGTGGTTGAAGGTTTCGATAATGCTACCACCGGCAAAAGCATAGCCTTCGAATATATGATACCATATAACCATCAAGGCTGCTACGCCACGGAGCCCGTCGAGAAGGTCATAATGTGCTTTGGTGTCTGAAAAGGCAGAAGATGAAATGTGCGACATCTGTTTTTTTTCTGTTGTTTGGTTAATGTTTTCGGATCTCAAAGATACGCCATGCGAAGCGAAGTTCTTTTGCTTAAAAGCAAAAAAGAACGGCAATCTTCTATTTTTTTGCGCGTACCCGGCTGAGAGTATAGATGGAAATACCCAGGAAGGCTGCCACATATTTTAGCTTCACCCGATTTATCAGTCTGGGGTAACGGCGGTTAAATTGTTCATACCGCTCTTTGGGAGGCAGTTGGAGCCTTTCCACAAACATATGACTGAGCTCTTTGTTTACGTTCTGATGCAGTATTCTGCCCCAGTTGGCTATATCAATATATGTTTCGTAGAGAGCATTTAACTTGTCTATGTGGATGACGTAGATTTTGCAGTCCGAAAGAGTTTCAATGCTTTCTACTGACGGCTGCTGATAGTACAGTGAATCCATTCCGAAGGTTACATCACCTTCCTGGCTGAACCAAGTGGTGGTATCTTGTCCGTCGTGATGAAATACGGAACGGGTGACCCCTTCCTCAATGAAATAAACCAAACGGTCTGTCACTCCTGCTTGTACTATATAAGTTCCTTTAGGGTAGTGTCTTACCTGCATATTCATCAGCAATGCCTGAAGAGCTTCTTCGGAAACCGGATAAATCTGCCTGATTTTATGAATGATGTTGTTCATTGGAGGGGAGCTTTTTATTCGTTTACAAACTTACATAATTTTATTAACTAAAACTGAACTTTGATATACAAATGTGTGCGTTGCCTTATAAGCGTTTATGGTATAATGGAATTTTTTTTGTAAAAGAGATGTTTGTTCTTTGAATATTGTATCTTTGTAGAAAACAGTAGCGTATGAATAAAATATTGGTAACATTATTGGCTCTAATCGGAGGTAGCTGCATTTCATTCGCACAGATGGAGACTGGAAGAGTTTCCGATACAGCTGAGGATACATTGAGAATAGAAAATGAAATTGTCGCTGTTGATACCGGATTTTACCAGTCAGTAGTCCGCTATGATACGGTGCGCTATAATTTGAAAATGCAGAGTGTTTACAAAAAGGCTTTTCAACTAAAGAATGATGTTTTTGTGGAAAAGATGAAAGAGCCGTGGTTAGATGATATTCTCAGAAATATCTTATTTAAATAACCATGAATTTGTGCTTTGCGTCATTCGGTTGACTTCCTGGTTTAACTCACTCGGTTAAACCACACTAAATTCAGCATTCTCTAAAAACAAAAATCAGATAGAAATCTTGCGATAACTATCTGATTTTCAGAAGAGCGGAAGACGGGGCTCAAACCCGCGACCCTCAGCTTGGAAGGCTCTTTGATAATACTATTCAATTATTTGATTGTTAGTCTGTTAATTACTTCTATAAAAGTCAATAGAACAACTATTGACCAACATTGGTAAGGTTTATACAATACCAATAGCAGCATTTAGTAATGCTAAGTTTCTTGTTTCTTTCTCATAACAATTTCTATTATTTTAAAATATCACATTTGCTCCAGAAGGTAGAGCCTAAAATAGCATAGTTCTCTTCAACACTCTTATCAACAAAGAATAGTTCAGAATAAGGATGTCCTTCATACTCAAAGTTGAACTTTATAGCTTTACACCTTCTGAGTTTATTATCACTACACTTAACCACCTTATAACCCACTTCCCTATATACACCTTTGAAATGATAAAGTTTCAAAGGTTCTGGAAGAATAGGAAAAGCATCTTCACTTTCCCTCATCAGCTTCTCAACAGCCATTTGGTTAGCTTGATATTCTTCTTCTGTTGCAGGATACTCCTCTTTAAAGAAGTTCAAGAAATCAGGATTAATAAGGTTATGCTTCATTTTGTTGTCAAGAAGGAATGCAAAGCCAATATCTTTTATATGAATATACAGTTCTTTCTTTTGAAGGCAAATATTATTCAATATATTTTTGTGCGTCAATATTTCCATATTTAACAGCTTTCTTTAAGTCCTTTCTTGCTTCTGATTTTTTTTGAAGCTTTAGTTTTGCCAATCCTCTATAATAATAGGAATTACTATAAGCAGTTTCTCCTTCTGTAATAGAAATAGCTTTATCCATATCTTGAATACATTTTTCATATTCTCCTAAATGATAATATAGTTCACCTCTTGTATCCCAAATGAAAGATACTGTATTGTCCAATTCAATAGCTTTATTCACAAGTGGCAATGCCTCACTGTATTTCTGTAGTTTTACAAACTCATAAGCTCTATTATTATATGACATGGCTAAAATGGTTTTATTGGAGCATCCCTTATCTATGATAGTTTCATAATCTTTCATAGACATTTGTTTATTACCTATTATATTCCAACATCTTGCTCTATGAAACATGACTACTCCATCATATTGATTATCCAAATATAAATCTAAATTTTTAATCGCATTAGAATATTCCTTCTGTTTAATATGCCACTCAGCAGCAGTAATAAAAAACTTGTTAGCTTCAATATCTTTAATATAATTAAGGCAGATTCCCTTTTGATGTAATAATTCTCCCCAGTTAAATAAAGTTCCTTTAAAACGAGTATTTAGTTCTATACATTTATCATAATAATAAGATGCTAATTTGTAATTAGGATTATTTGTTTCCAACTCTGTCATAGCTTTAACATAGTACTCTTCAAAATCTTTTTCAGCTTCTTTATATGCTTCTGTTGCCATTAAAAGAGGTTTAGCCATTTCATCAAAAGTCATTCCTCTAAATTTAGGAGTGACTTGTGATTTTATTTCAACTGTAGTAAACAGCATTATTAAAGTAGTGACTACTGTCAATAATGGTTGTAAGTTACATTTCAACATATTATTAATCATGTATTTGATATTTATTAAAGTCAATAATCCATTTATTCTCTATAAGGAATTGCACACCAAGTACTCCATGAATCTGTATTCCAGTTTCATCCTGCACTTGCCTTATAGCCTCAGAAGCATCCAATACAGAAAAGGTGGAAGTATAATCTCTCCCTTCAAAATTGAATGTAGCTTCAATGATAGGAGTTTCTTTGTAGTGTCCCTCTATTCCCATTGTTCTATATGCTCCTTCAAGCAGTTTAAACTCACTCTTGAAATGTTCATATACAAAATCAAATAAGGTGTTATGAGTAGCACCCGTATCAATCAAAAAACAAAGGTTATTTGTTTTTCCTGACATCAGGATAAGTGGTAAACCTGCCTTTTGCAGACCAAATGTTAGTGGAAATTCCATATGATTATTTGTAATTATAGTATATATCAATCAGTCTCATTTTGGGAAATAGCTGGTTAGTAGAATCATATATTGCATGGTAAAGCATTTTTGCTGTAACCATACAGTTGCTATCACATTGTATAGATAAGAAATCATTTATTTGCTTTGGATTACTAACACCATCATCAATAATTAAATAATCTTTTTGATTAATATTGGTCAAGCATATTTTAGACAACCCTCTACATACAGCTGCAACAACATATTCAGATTGTTGGATAGTGTTACATAAACTCCATTTATCATGATATAAGATACTGAAATAAAATAATTCATCCACTTCTTTTATCTCAATATTCCCATATTCTTGGAAAAGAATATTTTTTTTACCCATCTGTTACTCTTTTTGTAGCCATACTACAAAAAAGAAAGTGTGGTACTTTCCTGCTGAGTCCAAGGTATCACCACAACACCTACAATCACAAACAAGGAAAGCCCACACCTGATGGTATGAGCATTCACTCCCTTACTGCTGTGATTGTTAGTCTTCAAAGTGGTGATTTTAGGACTTCACAAGTAAGAAGCAAACACTTCTTTATCTAATATGTCTTGTTAAACTTCTATTTCATTAGCAATCATTTGATTGTTTCTGTTGCAAAGTTAAGACTTTCCACATATAAACAATCATCCGAAGACTACTTTTAATAGGTTTTCAGACCATATTAGTACCATAGGCATGAGCTTATTCTCTTATCTATCATTAAGGCTCTTGAAGTGGAAAAGTAATAATAACCTTCATATCCACCAGTGGCAAATGTACCATTTATTCTATTACATATCTCTGATTCTCATATCTTTTCAAAATAAAAGCCCCAATTCCATGCAGGAACCGAGGCTTACAACAATAATAAACACAATACAAAGGCTACTCACCTTTATCTCTCTTTAGCCATTATACACATGAATATCAATCCAATAGTGATATTCAAAAAGCCTTTTATCATTATCTCCATGTTATAATCAGTTCAAATACCTTAATACCCAACTACAGCCAGCTACTCCAGAAGGAAAAACAAGAAAAGGATGGAAGACATTTCATATCCAATCTTTCTTCCAAACTACCTTCTGGAGCTTGTTTTCCAGTTCTCCATTCAGCCACCATAGAAAATACTCCTTGCTCACTTACTTCCTATATAAATATAACCAAGTAAGTGTGAAGTGTCGAATTTTTATTTTTATTCCTATAAGGTACATTACAAGTTTTTTCGACATTACAGAATTTCCTAACATAATGGATAAATAAGAGCAAATACTCCAGAAGGAAATAGGAAATATAAGATTATTGTATAAACCATGAATATTCATTTTCTCCATACAGAGCCTTATTTAGTCCATCTGTCAGCTGTGTGGCATTCAGTGACCTATCCAAGAAGTTATCTATATAGCTGCTTTTATTGGCTCCAGTGAGCAAATTATATACATTCCACATAGATATGGCACTCTGATTCTCAGGAAGAGCAAAGTTATCATCATTGTAATATGCCTTGGCTATAAGCCCTATCTGTGTATCAGTTATCAGCATTTGAGGAAGCCTTTTCTTCTGTTCAACTGGGAGATATTGATATAATCTACTCTTACCCAAAAACTGTGCAAACTGCTGTTCAGTCATATAACTATCTTTATATGCACTCATGTAGTATAGGTGTTTGGATATGTTGTACTCCTGAAATAGCCTCATCACTGAATTAAATAAATCAGCAGTACTCATCACCTTTAATTCTGACTTGTAACCATCAGTTGAGACACACATATTACAGCAGACTAAGTTCTTGAAGCCAATGAATACCTTGAACTTTTCTGCACCTTTCTTGCTATATAGATTCTCATGATTATATGCCCTGACACCACCAATGGTAAGATTTAACCTATTACCTTCAATATCTTCATGGATAGTAGGAATTTCAAAACAAAACATCATTCTTTCATAGTAAATGGTCTTGTCTGATTCAAGTAAATCCTTTACTGGTTTATGAATAGCTTCGGGTGTTCTGCCTTTAATGACATGGCTTACTCTGATAGTTGGTTCTTCAATCTTCTCATTGGGGAATATCTGATTGGCAGCTTCCCAAACCATTTCAATAAATGAAGGGTGACTGATAGTTATCTCATTATCCTTGCTGAATACTGGCACTACACATTCTTCCCTTAGATGCTGTATAGTGACTTCTTTGGTGTTGGCTTCTATAAAAGATAATCTTTTGTTTTCCCTTCTGGAGCTGATAATTTCAGCCTCTATAGTTTCAACTGGTGTTTCAATCTCAAACTTTGGCTGATTGAATGTTTGCATCAACATATTAGTTCTGTGTACTGGCATTAACTGCATTGCTTCCATAATGTATAAAATTAGGATTATAGTTGATAATAGGTTTATTGTTCTCTTCTTGTAACTGCATCTTCTTTTGCATGAAATCTGATGTAAGTTGCTGATACCATTCAGGGTATTGGTGATAAATGGAGGTAAGTTCTTCAATGGTTTTAGCCTGATTTATCTTCTGTTTTATCATATCCAAGTTTACTCCATTATTGCACCAATCCAGTATTATTTGCCCAGTAGTGGGTGTAATAGTAAAGTCTGGTTTACCCATGAATAGACTTGTTCTATCCTTTGAAGCAATGGCTTGATGCTTCATGTTAATATCAAGAACTATGGTAAATTCGTAGTCTATTCCATCTCTCATGACTGCTTTTAACCCCACTTTCTCTGGAATCATCTTACCATTCTTTTCATTGAGTACATAATCCTGCTTACACCTCATGGTACAAATAACATGGCTTGGAGATTGTAGAATCTTCTGCATGAAGGCATTCATTCTTGGTGTAATCTTCTGCCAATTAGTGAATGAATTGCCTTGTAAGTTAGCATGATACTCCAGAAGATTATCCCAACATTGGGATATAGAATCAATGATTATCACCTCCATTTTAGCATCCTCACACACTTTTACAGCTTCAATATAAGTTTCAGGTGTGAAGTTGTCTTGAAGGGGTAATACATTGTAATTTCCCAAGTGTGCATATAAATCAGCACTCCCATTTTCACTATCAATAATGGCAATTTTGGTCCAGTCATTTGTCAGACCATAGGCTAATAATAAGGCTGAATAGGTCTTTCCTGAGCCTGCACAGCCTTGTAGAGCAAGTTTTATTTTAGCCTGCTTCTTTGATGATACTCTTAATTTTAACATGACTATATTCTATTAATGATTAACTATTTAGAAAAATAACAAAGGCAGTCAGACTATTAATCCAACTGCCCTTCTGGAGCATTTTTATTAATTCCTATAGAGTTGCCAATGTAGTAGCTCCTCCTTCCCCTTTCTGATGTAACAGAAGGAATATATCTCCAGTTTCAGCAGAGCATACTTCTGAAATGACTGGTATTGTCAGCTCTCCAGTCTCCACCTTCCTTGAACAAGCTCCAGTTTCAAAGCCATAAACAAAGAAACACTTGCCAGTGTGTTCATTTCTTTTCACTTCAATCTTTTCCACATTGTGTTGTGCTTTAAATTCAGCCACACTCATTGTCTTTAAGAACTTCAAGTTTCTTTCCATAATTGTAAATTTATTATTGTTGTAGGGGGGACTATCCCCACCCTGAGTGATGGGGTAGGTGATTGGTTGGAGTGCATAACACTCATGGCTCCAGAAGAAAAAAAAATAAAAAAATAATTTTGAATAGTTTTTTCAAGTCAGTAAAAACAGTTATACATTACTACTTATAAACAGTAGTAATACTGTTGCTTATCTTTGTAAACATACATACTTTTAGGAACATCTTCACTTATGGCTGCCATTTCTAACCAATTTTCATAGTTTATATGTCCTAACCAAGATACACATAACATATAGTCACGAGGATAATCTTCACTTTCTGGATTCTCAGGAACATCTTCAAGTTTTTTCAAATAGCCCTTATTTATGAGTGATTTTCTTATTTTATAAAAGGTGCTTTTTTTTACTTTAATTTTTTCTTCCCAAAATTTCCATGACATAGTAAGGTTGAAAGAATTATTCACAGTATTACAATATAATGCAATGATGAATCCTTTCTCTTCTGAGGTTAAATCTGTATTTTCTAATACTTCCTTCTGAATTATTCTAAAATTAGTTTGTGGGTGTGGCAGAAAATATCTTTTTCTTTTAAGTCCTTCTTGAATAAACAACTCTATTCTATCGCAGAAACCACTTTTTTCTAATCTTGGCATAAAGTTATCTTTTATATAACTAAAGGATTGTTTTGTAATATCTGCTATTTGGAGATAGGTTGAGTCAGTTGAATAGTTTGAGTTGGTTGTAAAGTATAAGCCTATTAAAGTATATAAATCATTTGGAGAAAACAAACTACTAATTCTATTGGGTACTACAGTATAATTTTTCATATCTTATTTTCATGAGTCCATATTTTATGCGATACTATAATACCTACCTTAATCTTCTGTATTATAGTATCGCATAAAATATAGACAATTGTAAATCCAGTTTTGTTAAAGATAAATATGAGAAGAAAACAATCTCTCCTTTAAGGAATATATAAAGATATGAAAAAATATTGACTTATACAAATTGTTTAATAGCTTATTGTATTGATAATCAGGATTTAAAAATTAAAAAATCTTAATAAATTATTCTCTTCTGGAGCAATTCTATCCTTATGTTCTTTTAATTGTAGAGGATTTTCCCCTTTAATAACATATTGATTCCTTGGTCTATCAGTCTTATACATGCTTTTAAAGAGGCTTATATACTTTCTGGGCATTAGTACCTTGTGCAAATGATATTTGACTATAGGGACTAATATAGCTTGTATTTCAGGGGAAGATAATGTTTGGTTTACAGAAAAAGACTCCCTTATAGCTTTTTTGAAAGGGTGTTCTTCTGCTAAAGCCCAATACATTACAGCATTATTGAGATTTTTAAAGGCTACATCATTGTCAGTTCTAATCTCCCAAAGCTGGTTTAATAGGCTATCCAAATCAACATACTTATATAGCCTACCAAATCTCTCAAGAAATATTCTCTTATTTCTTTTACTCTGCCTAATACATGTCTTTAAAGTATTATCATTTAAACTACCTATTGCATCCAATGTATTAATTTCAGTAATAGCCTCTTGTATGTAACTATCTGCAAGTTCTCCTTGTATGGCTTTGTTTTCATCTTCAAGAGCCATTTGTTGCTGGCTTATATCATAATTTATAGAGTTGTATTGGGCTATGTTGGCACATTTATCTAAAGCTTCTTTCATCTTCTCAGGTAGGAAATATAGCCCTCTATATAACTCCATTCTCTCAACTAAATAATCTATATTCAGATAGGCAGGCACATACTCACCATATATGTTTCTCCTAATTAAATTTATAGGTTCATCATTGCTTATCCTCTCTTGAGCTTTATCCTTTATAGCCTCTTTTACAATAGAGAATAGGTTTGCAAGTGTATAGTCTCCTTGGCTAATGTCATCAGCAGCAGTAATAAGCCTTAAAACTTTATTAGCTTTTCTTACAAGAGAATCTGGATAAGTTCTCATATCTTCTACCAATGCATAATCTTTAGTATTATAAACAATAGTGTCACTTAGTATCTTATACTCACCTCTACATCTTCCATATATTTGTGTCATTCTATCTAAGGTCAACATAGAATAGTCTCTTCTGGAGTCTGATACTGTTATTAGATGATAATTGTCTGATATGTCTATTCCAGTAAAGTAGCAACAAGTGGCAAAATTAATTCTATTTGGCAATACATCATTACTATCTAGTTTGGCTGCATAATATTCTCCAGCTTCTTTAATAGATGCCTCACTGCATAGTATTGCACATTCCTTTTTCACTTCTTCTTCAAGAGAAGATATGATATTTTGAATCTGTAGGATGGAGTTATATGCAATGAATATTTTCTCATTTGGGTGAGATTTAATCTCATTTATCACTACTTGGATAATGTTATTGGTATGAAGTAGTTTAATGTTTCTTTTCTTTTCCCATTGCCATGAAATAGGAAATAGACATTCCTTCTTTAAAAGGGGATTGGTAAACTCTTTCATAGTAGCTGTAACCATGCACCTATTCTTGGGAGGGAACAATAGATAATAATCAATCACATCTTCCAGTTGAGGTCTGTAGTTACTATCAGATTGAAGGACATCTATTTCATCAATCATTAGAAAGTAGTCTTTATAATTCTCCTCTTTTATTAATTTCAGTAACCTACCTAAACTATCTGCTACTACCAACAGCTTCTTATATCCTTCCTTCTGGAGATACTCTATTATCTCTTGGTCTGTTGTCCTTTCCTTTTCATCCTTTATTTCACTTCCTATATATAAAGTATTGGGGTGCTTTTTACATTTGGAGAAAGCCAGTGCTTTTGTAGGAAGGACTATAATTGAATTTCTATTTGCATTTATTTCAAGGGTAGTAGCACCTACTCCCGGAATCTGTTTGTTTACTATGCCATGTGGCATCTTATCAATGTAAAAAGATAGATTAAAGTTACATTGAACCTCTTTACACCTTGAGAAATTCCCATATAATAATCCTTCAAGACTATCAATTCTTGTATCTGGTGATATTTCTTCTGGTTGTCCATAATCTGAATATATAATCTGAGGAGTGTCATATAAGTCACCATAAGTATTATATAATTTGGTAGTATCTGCCATATCTCACTTAGTTTAAGTTTATAATATAATAACAAAGTGAGCAAATATACAAATTACTCATTTAAGCCTATATAGTTTCCCTTTAAAGTCTTCCAATAAATAAATCTTATCAAATTTGCTATGAATAAAAAAACTGAGCAGCTGAGTATCTTCAATATAGTAGGAGCTGTTTTTAAGGTTTCCCGTTACTAATAGTAACCAGATTGGGCTATTACAGTTCCTTATATATTGTTCGAGTTTCTCTTCTTTTTTTAGAATTGCTTGTTTAATAATAGAAGGAGAAAGGGGAGGGCCAAAACTATTAGAACGAATACTTATTCCTTTTGAACTATATTTCTGTAGTCTTATATTTTCCACATAAGGATTAGGGATATTTCTATCATATATTATATATTCTTTAAATACATTTGTTACTGTTTTTATTACTTCACTTTTTTCTGATAATGAATAATTTGCTGTAGGGAGAATATCACAATTTGCAAAGAAATTAGGTATGCTGGAATCTGCTAATAAATTCTGTTCTACACTTCTAATGATTGTTTCAAAACAGCCTTCTTGTTCTCTTAAAGATTTATTTACTATTATCTGATGTTCTAATCCAATAATTCCTTGATTAGTATTTAATAAACAGTCTGGTGATTCTGAAAGTCTAAATATGGACACAGATTCATTAAGTAACATTATAAACTTACCAATATGACATATTTCAGTGGTCTTTTTATTATTTCCTTTAACTTCATCAAGGTATTTCCCTATGATAGCAAAAAGTTTCTTTTCACTCTCATTCATCCAATCAATTAGTTTGTTATGCTCCATTTCAATATTTATGAGAAGTCAAAAATACAAAAGAATCTCCATAGTCCAATAAACTACAGAGATTCTTTTAAGCCTATTTCAAACCTTCACTTCCAAATACATATTGAAGAACCTTCAAGTTTGCTTCATTCTCAATCTTGAAGTCTCTTTCAATGTATATATCTGTGACTTTCATGGCTTCATCAATGTGATTAAGTGCTGCATGAACAGCATATTTATCAATACCTACCTTGTTGACTGCTAAAGTAGCCCATGAGTGTCTTGCTGCATAGTACTCCAAATCATCTATTTTCAAAAGTTTTCCAATCTCTTTGAGTCCTATATTTATAGCCTTATTGAAGTTGCCAGCAGTTGAATAAGTATGATAGAAATTAAATATTCTATTTTTTGTTTGGTCTTGGTATTTTTCCATTAGTGGTTGAAGAATAGGGGAGACTATAACTTTCATTTTGGCTTTATCTAACCTTCTGTCTTTGGTTTTACTTCTGTAGTAGGTGATTGCTTTTCCTTCCAGTGTAGAGCAACTGTATAAGTCTATTGAGTTCATTCCCATCAGGCAGAAAGATATAATGAAGCAATCTTTGGCTAAATTATATGGGCATTTCTTCTCTTTTCCTGTGTTGTTGTATTGATAAGGTAATTCCCATATCTTTTTGATGGCTTCTGCTGGTATGGCTCTCTTTCTTGTAGCCTCTTGCTTAGGTATTTCTAAGTTATCAAAAGGTGAATTGGGCACTAAGATGATATTTCTATCATAGTCATTATATCTTTTTTTGACTTCATTGTATAGATGTCTGAGGCATCCAATATATAAAGAGAGCATTCTGTTGGAAGGTATTCGTTTTCCATGTTTCTTTAATTCCTCAATTCTTTGGGCTCTTTTTAATTGTAGGTAGTTCATGAAATCTTTTAATAGCTTTTTAGTTATTTGGTCTGTATTCAAGTGTTCTTTTCCAAGATAAGTTATGAAAGCATTAATAGATGTCTGGTAGTTGGCTTTTCCTTTTAATTGAGTAGTCTTCAACCACTCTTTTGAGAACTGAATGAAATCTATGGTAGTCTTTCTTTCATTTTTAACCTTGATGCACTCTATTATATCATTTAAGCTGTAATTAGCTGTTTCCAATGGGAGGGAAGCACATAATTCTTGATATTGCCTAACAATATTATTTGCTTCCTTAATAAACTTGGGATTCTTTATTTTGAATGCCTTGGTGAGGTCTTCCTTCCTTACATAGATAGAAGTAGGCAGTCTTTTGACTTCTCTCTTATAAGTCATTCTGATTTTGACATTATACGTACCATCACTCTTTTGTTTGCCTTTTAATACTTCGGCTTTGATTGTTATCATATCTATTGTTTTTGGGGGAACAACAATAGACCAACAATTACATAATTTATAGTATAATGAAAGGGGGTTCCAAAGAATTCATATAAAAGAAAAGGATTGATAACCTTTTGATTATCAATCCTCTCTAAGAGCGGAAGACGGGGCTCAAACCCGCGACCCTCAGCTTGGAAGGCTAATGCTCTATCAACTGAGCTACTTCCGCAATTTTTTGTGGGCAAAGATGGATTCGAACCACCGAAGGCGTAAGCCAGCAGATTTACAGTCTGCCCCATTTGGCCACTCTGGTATTTGCCCTTTTGCACTTAAGATTCTATCTCAATTCTCTCATTGAGTAGGTTTGTTTCTCAATTGCGGTGCAAAGATACGACTATTTTTGTAAACTCCAAGCAAAATCTATCATTTTTATTGCAGTAATTGCACATTCGTCTCCTTTATTACCCAGCTTGCCACCGGCGCGGTCTTCTGCTTGCTCCATAGTATTGGTAGTAATTAATCCGTAAATTACTGGTACATCGCCACTTGCGTTTAATTGGGTAATTCCTTGGGTAGCACCCATGCAAACATAGTCAAAATGTGGAGTATCTCCTCTGACTACACAACCAATTGCAATAACTGCATCGACTTCGCTGTATTCGATAAGTTGGTTGGCGCCGAAAGTCAGTTCAAAACTGCCGGGTACTGTTTTTACCAGAATATTTTCATCTTTGGCTCCATGTTTTTTTAAGGTGTCTATGGCACCTTTTAGGAGAGCGCCGGTAATATTATAATTCCACTCAGATACAACGATGCCGAATTTCATTTTTTCCGCGCTGGGTACAGAACTGAAATCGTAGTCTGAAAGATTGTGATAAGCTGTTGCCATAAATAAGGAATTAAGAATTAATAATTGAAAATTAAAGGGAGAGGAGAGATAAAAGAGGCACGGACTACACGGATTCACGGCTATTGTGTCTTTCCGTGTTTTCCGTGTAATCCGTGCCTGAGATATTTTTATAATAAGGTATATTACTTCTTCAATAGTTTGGCTTGTTCGATATACTTATCGATATCCATTGCCTGGTATGAACGGAAGTATTTATCCTTGATAGTGGTATACGCCTGGATTGCATCGTCATACTTACCTTGCTTTACCAGGATTTCTCCAGCTTGCAGCAGGTAGATGGGGCTGAGGGAGTTGTTGTCGGCTTCGTTGGCGGCTTTCAGCAGCATGGAAGCGGCTTTGTCCAGTTGGCCGAGCTGCGCATAGCAGTTACCCATAGCACCTTTCATGGCAGGAGCTACCATTTGGTCGTCTCCGTCAAAGCTGTCCAATGCTTTCACTGCTTCGTCATATTTACCGAGGTGTGCATAGCAGAGACCCATATAGGCTTTTGCAAGATTGGCTGCTTTTGTGCCGCTGTATTCGTCTGCCACTTTTACAAATCCGGCAAAACCGATACTATCACCGTTCAGTGCTTGTGCATAAGCGTCTGCTTCGAAGTATTCTTGCCCTTTGAATAAGGCAGCTTGTGCTTTTTCTTCACGGGGGTCTGCATAAAGGTTCTTGTACATCACTACACCGGCAATGATGATGATTACTGCTACTACAGTGCCGATGATTGCTTTTTTGTTCTTAATGAAAAAGGCCTCCGATTGTGTCAGTGCATCCTCCACGTTTAAGGCTTCATTCGTCTTTTTTTGTTCTGCCATTTTTATATAATCTTTTTGTTATTATTCTTATTTATCTATTTCGACCCGCAAAAGTAAGTTTTTTATAGCTATCAACGAAATTTAGCGGCATCTTTTTTTGTTTTGTATCAGAAAACACCGAAATTATTTCTACTTTTCAATAAGCCGGGCTTCACCTCTGTATTAAAAATAAGCAGGCTTATTTTGTACTGCTTTCGGTTTTGCATTATCTTTGTAACCGAACTCATCGTTACTATAATGATACTGAAACGTATATCTATACTCAATTATAAGAACTTGGAGCAGGTGGAGCTTTCATTCTCGCCCAAGTTAAACTGCTTTTTCGGACAGAACGGCATGGGGAAAACGAACCTGCTGGATGCGGTGTATTTTTTGTCTTTCTGTAAAAGTGCCGGTAATCCCATTGATTCCCAGAATATCTGCCATGATGCCGACTTCTTTGTTATTCAAGGGTTTTATGAGGCTGCCGATGGGACTCCTGAGGAAATCTACTGTGGTATGAAGAGGCGCCAGAAGAAACAGTTCAAGCGAAACAAGAAGGAGTATACGCGTTTGTCGGACCATATCGGCTTCCTGCCTTTGGTCATGGTCTCGCCTGCCGATTCGGAGTTGATAGCAGGAGGCAGTGATGAACGCCGACGTTTTATGGATGTGGTTATCTCGCAGTACGACAAAGAGTATCTGGATGCTTTGATACGATACAATAAAGCTTTGGTGCAGCGGAATACCTTACTGAAGAGTGAACAGCCGGTGGAGGAAGAGCTCTTTCTGGTTTGGGAGGAGATGATGGCACAAGCCGGTGAAGTGGTGTTCCGTAAACGTGAGGCCTTTATCCGTGAGTTTATTCCTATTTTCCAGTCTTTCTATTCATTCATTTCGCAAGATAGGGAGAAGGTGGGATTAAGCTATGACTCCCATGCCCGCGATGCCTCTTTGCTGGAAGTACTGAAGGAAAGCCGTGCTCGCGACCAGATTATGGGCTATTCGTTGCGCGGTGTGCACAAGGACGAGCTGAATATGCTTTTGGGAGATTTCCCCATCAAGCGTGAAGGGTCGCAGGGGCAGAACAAGACTTATCTGGTAGCGTTGAAGCTGGCACAGTTTGATTTCCTGAAACGTACCGGGACCACTGTTCCCTTGTTGTTGTTGGACGATATCTTTGACAAGCTGGATGCCTCGCGTGTGGAGCAAATCATCAAGTTGGTGGCAGGCGACAGTTTTGGGCAGATTTTTATAACCGATACCAACCGCGAACACCTGGACCGTATTCTGCATAAAGTGGGCAGTGATTATAAGATGTTCCGTGTGGAGCAGGGAACGGTTGCCGAAATGAAGGAGGAAGAGGCATGAAGCGCAATAATGCCGAACAGATAGGTGAACTTATCCGTCATTACCTCAGGCAGGAAAGTCTGGAGTCTCCGCTGAATGAACGGCGGCTTATCAGTGCGTGGCCCGAAGTGCTGGGGCCTACCATTGCCTCCTACACCCGTGAACTTTATATAAAGAACCAGGTGCTTTATGTGCACCTCACTTCTGCTGCTTTGCGCCAGGAACTGATGATGGGGCGCGAGTTGCTGGTGCGCAACTTGAACCGTCATGTGGGGGCCCAGGTCATAACGAATATCATATTCAGATGAGCATCCTCAGCTCATCTATTCTTTCAATCTTCAGTTCCTTCAATTCCCGGACTGCCCGGTCATAATACATCGGAGTTTCCAAATCCTTGTTGTCATGCGCATCCAGTCCGATGATAGCTGTACAGCCTTCATTGGCAGCGATTCGCCAGAACTCCGGGCATGGGTAGGTGGATAAACCGTGCGCTTCATTGTAGGCTACATAGCCTATATTGTATTCCAACGGGACATTCAGGCGTGCAGCAGTACGGCAGATGTGCCGGCTGATGGTAGTGCAATGGTGGTCGAACTTCGGATAGGAGCGCATGAACAAGTCCGGATGGGCAAGGCAAGAGAATAATCCGCTTTCCATACCTTCGATGGCGCTCTCTTCGTAAAGGTCGAGCATGTCGCGGCTGTTCGTATGATGGCCGAAGTAGGGAAACTTTTCATCGGTGTGGTAATGATGGTTTCCGAAGATGATATAGTCCAGTTGGTACTTCTTGATTTGTTCTTTCAGCCAATGGATATATTGGGGGAAGTATTCACATTCAAGTCCTATTCTGATGTCTATCCGGTCGTGGTATTTCTTACGGAGCGTCTTGAGACTCTCCACGTAGCCGGGAAGCTCTTCGGGGAGCATCCGCATGTCGGCTACGTAGTCGGTACGGTATTTCCAGGGAGTGTGGTCCGAAAACCCGAGTATCCGGTAACCGCCTTTGATGGCACTGAGCACATAGTCTTCATCATCTCCGGTGGCATGCATGCAGCGTGTGGTGTGTGTATGATAATTAGTTTTCATTGCGTTATGATTTCATCCATGCGTATATCAAACGGTTCTGCAGGAACTTCTTCTACGAGTTGAAACGGGAAGCAGATGCCGGCTTTGTAGGCTGATGGGATGCGGGGCAGAAGCCGGTCATAGTAACCTTTACCGCGCCCCAGGCGGTTGCCGTTACGGTCGAATGCCACGCCGGGAACCACTATGAAGTCTATGTCTGCATAGTCGGTAAATAGCTCGCCGGTTGGTTCTTCGATGCCGTATGCGCCAGGTTTCAAGTCTTCGGGTCCGGTGTACAGCCGCAGTTCCAGGTCGTCACCTACAACTACCGGAAGCAGTATCCGCTTTTCGCGGCTCCACTTCCGGATAAATTCGTGTGTGTCCACTTCGTCTTTGAGAGAGTGGTAGAGCAGTACGGTTGTTGCCGCCCTGAAAGCGGGGTGTGCCTCGAGGGCGGCAAGTATTTCAGCAGACTGACGCGTAGCGGAAGAGCTGTGTCGGGTCTTCAACAAAGCTACCTGCCTGCGCAGTTCTTTTTTCCTTTCCATCATCTTTTTTATCCTCTATGATTGGTGTTGCTTCCGGAGCTTTGGGGAATGCCTCGCCACGTTCCAGAATATCCAATGCTTTCTTGACGGTAGCATCGCTCTGGTTGATGTAGCGGATGTATTGCTCCCTTCCCAGTATGTTATAGATAATGTTGCCGTAAAGACTTCTTTCCAGTAGCTTGTAGGACTTGTGGATAAGCAGGTTGCGCCGCTTTACTCCCTTGGAGTCTGCAAAACGTACAAACTGCTCCACAATACTCTGGTGGCGAAGGTACTTCAACAAATCTTCTTCATTGTCGTATTCACTCAATTTCGCACGGTTGCGGTCGGTATACTGGAAGCTGAATTGCAGAATCAGTCCCTTGTTGCTTACTTCTATCAGGTAAGAAGATACTCCGGTGGTGTCTTGCGGAACGAATACGTCCGGCATAATGCCACCGCCGCCGTATACGGGTCTGCCCAAACCGGTAGAGTAACGCAGGTTTTCGTCCAGTTTGATGCTGTCTTTGGAGAAGAACTCGCCGTGTTCGTAACGGGTAATCCAGTCCATTTCGTATTTGCTGTCCTTGCCGTTCTCGTAGGGGCGCTGGATGCAACGGCCCGATGGGGTGTAATAACGGGCAATGGTCAGGCGGATGGCGGAACCGTCACTGAAGTCGATGGGTTGCTGTACGAGTCCCTTGCCGAAGGAACGGCGTCCTACAATGGTTCCGCGGTCATTGTCCTGAATGGCGCCCGCAAAGATTTCGCTGGCCGAAGCGGAACTCTCGTTTACCAATACCACTAGCGGCAGCTTCTGGCAACTGCCGGTACCGTTGGCATATTCCTCCATGCGGGGATATTTGCGGCCGTGGGTATATACAATCAACTTCCCTTCCGGCAGGAATTCGTTCACCATGCGTGTGGCGGCTTCCATGTATCCTCCGGTATTGTCGCGCAGGTCGATAATCAGGCCTTTGCACTTCTCGTGGCTCAGTTGGGCAATCGCATTCAGCAGCTCCACGTGTGTGGTACGTCCGAATTTGCTGATTTGTATATATCCGTAGTCATCGTCGAGCATATAGGCTGCGTCAATGGTGTTTTGCGGGATGTCACCGCGTGTGATGGTGAAGTCGAGCAACTCCTTTTCCGTGGCACGCTTGACGCCTAACTTCACTTGGCTTCCTTTCGGACCTTTCAGGTTGCGCATGGCCTTTTCGTTTGTCAGGCCTTTGCCTGCAAACAGACTGTCGTTGACCATTACAATGCGGTCGCCTGCCATCAGGCCCACTTTCTCGGACGGTCCGCCGGGAATCACGCTGTTTACGTGTATCGTGTCTTCTTGAATGGTGAACTGGATACCTATACCGCTGAAGCTGCCTTCAAGTTCGGAGTTTACCTCTTCCAGCTTCTGTGCGGGGATGTAGGTGGAGTGGGGGTCGAGTTCCGCCAATATCTGTGGCATGGCCTTCTCTACCAAATCGGTCATGTTGACGGTATCCACATACTGGTCATCAATAACACGCAGCAAGGCATTCAGCTTGTTGGACGAGCTATTGATGATTCCCAGTTTATTACCGGCAAAATGCCTGGCATAAAACGTTCCGATAAGGATTCCCGCGACTACGCTGATTGCGATGATGAGCGGCATAAAGCGGGAAGTATTTTTTGTACTCATGATGTTTATTTACTATTAGACTATTTACAATTTACTATTTGGCTGCGCATGCAACTTTCAACTTTCCATTTTCAACTTTTCATTATCCATTGAAATAAACACTACCTCGATGCCTGCCCGTTTCAAAAGTTCGATACCATCTTCCAGGCGGTATTTCTCGGAGTAGACTACCCGTTTGATGCCTGCCTGGATAATCAGTTTGGAGCATTCTATGCAGGGGGAGGCAGTGACGTACATGGTGGCACCGTTACTGCTGTTGTTTGAACGGGCTATTTTGGTAATGGCGTTTGCTTCGGCATGGAGCACGTATGGTTTGGTGACGTTATTCTCATCTTCGCATACATTCTCAAAACCGGAAGGGGTACCGTTGTAGCCGTCAGAGATAATCATCTTGTCTTTTACAATCAGTGCACCGACCTGGCGGCGTTGGCAATACGAATTTTCGGCCCAAATGCTTGCCATACGTATATAACGCCTATCCAATGCTTCTTGTTTGTCTTTTGTAGAATCGTCCATCATATTTATGCTTTATCGTTGCGGGGTGAATCCCATGACTCTGGTTGTCGGTCCGTCTTTAAAATAGAGGGTCAGTGAATTGGCATCCCCTTCATACTTGTACACGTTTTGCAATCCGGAGATGAATGCCTTGGCCAGTGCATCGCTTTCTGCAGCCCCCGTAACCTTCACACTGATGCTGAGCGAGCCTGAAGCTCCGTCGGCTTTCCAAGTGCCGTTGACGCTTGAGTTGATGCCTTGTCCGTTGACGGTGGTGCCCATCAGTTCTCCATCCAGTTCAGTACCTTCAAAATTGAGGGTGAAGGTGCTTTTCTGATTATATAGCTTGTCCAGACTCTTCTTCATCTCTTCCTCATTGTTGTTCCAAAGGTTTGGATAGAATTGGGCATTGCTGCCTTTATTGGTGAGTCGGCTGAGCTTCCATGTCTTCCCGGTGAATATTCCGATAACATCGTCCTCGTTGTCGCAACCGCTTAGCAGGGGGAGCAGCGAAAACATGAGCAACATGCAAAAGATGTTCCTTATAAGTCTCTTCATTTCTTTATTCCATTTCTGATTAATAATGCGTCGATTGTAGGCTCTTGTCCGCGGAAGCGTTTATAGAGCGTCATCGGATGTTCCGTTCCGCCTTTGGAAAGGATATTCTCTCGGAAGGAGGCGGCAGTCTCCGGGTTGAAGATGCCCGTCTGCTTGAATAGCGAGAAAGCATCTGCATCCAGCACCTCTGCCCATTTATAACTATAGTATCCGGCAGAATATCCTCCGGCAAAGATATGGGAGAATTGTGTGCTCATGCAGGTTTCTGCCACAGAAGGCAGAATCTGTGCTTTTTCCCAAGCCTTCTTTTCATAGGCTTTCACGTCACCTTCAAACGGGGTGTTACGTGTGTACCAAGCCATATCGAGCAGGCCGAAGCTAACCTGGCGGAGGCAGGCGTATGCCGCGTTGAAGTTGGAGGAATCCACAATGCGCTGTACCAGTTCGTCCGGTATCAGTTCTCCGGTTTGGTAATGGCGGGCAAACGTATGCAGGAATTCCTTTTCGATGGCAAAGTTCTCCATGAATTGGGAGGGGAGTTCCACAAAGTCCCAATACACATTGGTCCCGCTTAGGCTTCCGTAGGTGGAATTGGCAAACATACCATGCAGGCTGTGTCCGAATTCGTGCAGGAAGGTTTCTACCTCGCCGAAGGTCAACAAAGCAGGTTTGTCCTGTGTCGGTTTGGTGAAGTTCATCACAATGGATATGTGGGGACGGCTGTTCTCACCGGTCTTTTCGTCAATCCACTGTTCCTTGTAGCTGGTCATCCAGGCTCCCGAGCGCTTGCCTGCTCTGGGGTGGAAGTCGGTATAGAACACGGCAAGGAATTTCCCGTCTTTGTCGAAGACTTCGTAGGCATCCACATCCTTATGATAAACGGGAATATCCGGATTCTTCTTGAAGGTGATGCCATACAGCCTGGTTGCCAGGCCGAATACGCCTTGCTTCACGTTGTTCAGCTCAAAGTAAGGGCGGAGCAGCTCATCGTCGATATTGAACTTCCGGTCTTTCAGTTTATGGGAATAGTACGCCCAGTCCCACGGCATCAGGACGAAGTCTTCTCCTTCCGCTTGGCGTGCCAGGGCTTGCACTTCTGCATATTCTTGTTTGGCGGTAGGCGTGTAAGCCTCCAGCAGTTGGTCCAGCAGCTTATACACGGACTCACTGTTTTGTGCCATGCGCTCCTGGAGGTTGTATTCGGCGAAGTTGTCATAGCCTAGGAGTTGGGCAATCTCCATACGGACATTGGCCAGTTTCTTTACGATTTCCAGATTATTGCTGGCGTTGTCATGCGTACACTTCGTATTGTAGGCCATATATAGCTCACGGCGCAGGTCACGGCTGTCTGCGTAGGTCAGAAAAGGGCCATAGCTGGGAGCCTGCAGGGTGAATACCCAGCCTTCGACGCCTTTTTCCCCGGCTGTCTCTGCAGCGGCTTCTACCGCGCTCTCGGGTAGCCCGGCCAGTTGTGACTTGTCGGTGATGACAAGCTTGTAGTCGTTCGTTTCTTTCAGGTTGTTTTCGCTGAACTGCAGCGTCAGCAGGCTGAGCTCTTTGCATAAAGCCCGGTATTTCTCCTTGGCTTCTCCCTGGAGGTTGGCGCCGTTGCGTACAAAACCATTGTAAATATCTTCCAGCAGCTTGTGCTGTTCCGGGTTCAGCGTCTCTTTGTCTTGCTGCTCGTAAACCGCTTTGATGCGTGCAAACAGCTCTTCGTTCAGGCTGATGTTGTTTTCATGCTCGCTCATCATCGGCATGATTTCCTTGGCCAGTTCCTGCAGGTCATCGTCCGTTTCGGCACTGAGCAGATTGCCGAATACAGTGCTGACACGGTGGAGCATCTCACCGGACTTCTCGTAGGCCAACACTGTGTTGGCAAATGTCGGGACTTCCGGATTGCGGATGATGGCCTCTATTTCCGCATTTTGGCGGCGGATGCCTTCGCGGATGGCGGGTACGTAATCTCCGGTCTTAATCTTGTCGAACGGGACAGTGCCGTGCAGCGTGGAGTATGTTTCAAAAAAAGGATTTTGAGACGATATAGTGTTCATAAAGCAAAGCAATATTAGAGTTAGTATAATCTTCATCATGTTTAAAGGGTCTGATAAAAAACGAACTAGCTGCAAAATTGCAAAAAAAATAGGCGACTTCTGCAGAAGTCACCTATTTTTTATTATTTTCTAACTGTATATTAGCAGTTAACTGATGCCATGTGAGCAATCAAGTCAAGAACCTTGTTAGAATAACCGATTTCGTTATCATACCAAGATACAACCTTAACGAAAGTATCAGTCAAAGCGATACCAGCCTTAGCGTCGAAGATAGAAGTGCGAGTGTCACCCAAGAAGTCAGAAGAAACAACTGCATCTTCAGTGTAACCCAGAACACCCTTCAATTCGCCTTCAGAAGCTTCCTTCATGGCAGCGCAGATTTCAGCGTAAGTAGCGGGCTTAGCCAAGTTAACTGTCAAGTCAACTACAGATACGTCCAAAGTCGGAACACGCATAGACATACCAGTCAGTTTGCCGTTCAATGCCGGGATAACTTTACCTACAGCCTTAGCAGCACCGGTAGAAGACGGGATAATGTTGCCGGAAGCAGCACGACCACCTCTCCAGTCTTTCATAGAAGGACCGTCAACTGTCTTCTGAGTAGCAGTTGTAGAGTGAACAGTAGTCATCAAACCGTCAGTGATACCCCATTTGTCGTTCAATACCTTAGCGATAGGAGCCAAGCAGTTGGTAGTACAAGAAGCGTTAGATACGAATTGAGTACCCTTAACGTAAGTCTTTTCGTTAACACCGCAAACGAACATCGGAGTGTCGTCCTTAGAAGGAGCAGACATTACAACATATTTTGCGCCGGCTTCGATGTGAGCTTGAGCTTTGTCTTTGCTCAAGAACAAGCCAGTAGATTCAACAACGTATTCTGCCTCTACTTCGTTCCATTTCAAGTCAGCCGGGTTTCTTTCTGCAGTGATGCGGATAGCCTGACCGTTAACGATCAGCTTGCTGTTTTCAACATCAGCTTCGATAGTACCGTCGAACTGGCCGTGCATAGTGTCATACTTCAGCATGTAAGCCAAGTAATCTACCGGGCAAAGGTCGTTGATACCTACGATCTGAATATCGTTTCTCTTCATTGCAGCGCGGAATACGAAACGTCCGATACGTCCGAATCCATTAATACCTACTTTAATCATTTTGTTTAAACTTTTAAGGGTTTTATAATGTTTAAAAATAAACTTTCGCTTACTAATTGCAATTCTTTCTGATTTGCGGTGCAAAAGTAAGAAAATGTTTTTATATTCGTAACCAAAATCATAATTAAATAATTGAAAAGATGGGAAAAAGTTCATTTTTACAGGAATTTAAGGCTTTTGCCATGAAGGGCAATGTGATAGACATGGCCGTCGGTGTGATTATCGGTGGGGCATTCGGAAAAATCGTCTCCTCCATTGTGGCAGATGTGATTATGCCTCCTATCGGGCTGCTGGTGGGCGGTGTCAACTTTACAGACTTGAAGTGGGTGCTGAAACCTGCCGAAATGGTGGACGGAAAAGAAATTGCTGCCGTGACCCTGAATTACGGTAATTTCTTGCAGGTCACCTTCGACTTCCTGATTATAGCATTCTCTATCTTCATGTTCATAAAGTTGTTGACCAAGCTGACTGAAAAGAAGAAAGAAGAGGCGCCTGCCGCTCCTCCGGCTCCCCCTGCCCCGAGCAAGGAAGAGGTGCTGCTGACCGAAATCCGTGATTTGCTGAAAGAAAAGTAATATCGAAGCGGAACTTCATAGGGATGTCAAAACCCTCTTGACGCTTTTTTTAGGCGCGGAATTCTAAGACCTACACAAGTTTTTGCACAGGAAACTTGCGTAGGTCTTAGAATTCCGCGCCTAATATTATAACATGATGAAAGCGTTCATGGCTTTTGATACATTCCCTAATGCATTTAACTCTCCCCGGTACCGCCGGAAACTGTCCCTTTTTATACTAAGCAGTAATCTTACCACAGCCGTGGTAAGAAAATAACATTGCTGTGGTAAGCAAGTTGCATAGCTGTGGTAAGAAAACAGCACGGTTGTAGTAAGAATAGCTTTTAGTATCCTTGTGGATAGTTCTAGCCTGAAATTAAAGCTGTTTTTAGTAAAAAAACGTTTTTCTGTCACATTATCCCTGATAATTCCTTTACTTTTTCTACTTTTGCAAATCATTTATTAAAGTCTATACGGATTTATATGCAAGAGAAGATTATTATTCTTGATTTCGGTTCGCAAACCACGCAGCTCATCGGCCGCCGGCTGCGCGAATTGAATGTCTATTGCGAGATTGTACCTTACAACAAATTTCCATACGGAGATGAGAGTGTAAAAGGAGTTATCCTTTCGGGTAGCCCCTTTTCTGTTTATGATAAGAGTGCATTCAAGGTAGATTTGAGCGGGATTCGTGGGAAATACCCCATTCTGGGTATCTGCTACGGTGCGCAGTTTATCTCCTACAGCAACGGTGGACGGGTGGAGCCGGCAGGAACCCGCGAGTACGGACGTGCCCATCTCGGTTCTTTCGATTCGGAGAATGTCCTTTTCAAAGGGGTAAGGAAGAATACCCAAGTATGGATGAGCCATGGAGACACGATTACAGCCATTCCCGACAACTTCAAGATTATAGCTTCTACGGACAAGGTAGCGATTGCTGCTTACCAGGTGTCCGGCGAGGAGATGTGGGGAGTGCAGTTCCATCCGGAAGTATTTCATAGCGAGGACGGTACGCAGATGCTGCGCAACTTCGTGGTGGACGTATGCGGTTGCAGCCAGAGCTGGAGCGCCGCATCGTTTGTAGATACTACTGTGGCCGAACTGAAGGAGCAGCTTGGCAACGACCGAGTTATCCTGGGACTGAGTGGCGGTGTGGATTCTTCGGTAGCCGCTGTGTTGCTGCATCGTGCCATTGGCAAGAACTTGACCTGTATCTTTGTGGACCACGGACTGCTTCGCAAGAATGAGTTCAAGAATGTGATGCACGACTACGAATGCCTGGGACTGAACGTGATTGGCGTGGATGCCAGCGAGAAGTTCTTCAAGGATTTGGAGGGAGTGACCGAGCCTGAGCAAAAGCGTAAAATCATCGGCCGCGATTTTATCGAGGTCTTCGATGCCGAAGCGCACAAGATAACCGATGCCCGTTGGTTGGCACAAGGCACCATTTATCCCGACCGCATCGAGAGCCTAAACATTACGGGCAAGACCATCAAGAGCCATCACAACGTGGGCGGTCTGCCCGAGGAGATGAACCTCCGTCTGTGCGAACCGTTGCAGTGGCTGTTCAAGGACGAAGTACGCCGCGTGGGACGCGAATTGGGAATGCCCGAACATTTGATTACCCGTCATCCTTTCCCCGGTCCGGGACTGGCTGTCCGCATCCTGGGGGATATAACACCGGAGAAGGTGCATACTTTGCAGGAAGCCGACGATATTTTCATTCAGGGCTTGCGTGACTGGAAAGTGCAGGATGCCGACGGCAACGAGACATCGCTCTACCATCAGGTCTGGCAGGCGGGCGTCATTCTTCTGCCCGTACAGAGTGTGGGCGTGATGGGCGACGAACGCACCTATGAACGTGCAGTGGCCTTGCGTGCCGTCACTTCCACCGATGCCATGACAGCCGACTGGGCGCATCTGCCCTACGAATTCCTGGGTAAGGTGTCCAACGACATTATAAATAAGGTGAAAGGTGTGAACCGCGTGACCTATGACATCTCTTCAAAACCACCCAGCACAATAGAATGGGAATAAGACCTACTGAAATTATTAACTTAAAAACAATATAGAAGAATGAAGCAGGATATGATTGTGATTCTGGATTTGGGAAGCCATGAGAACACAGTGCTTGCCCGGGCGATTCGTGCGTTGGGAGTATATAGCGAAATCTACCCGCACGACATTACTGCCGCCGAACTGAAGGCCTTGCCGAATGTGAAAGGCATCATCATCAACGGCGGCCCCAACAATGTGGTTGACGGGGTGTCCATCGACGTGTTGCCCGAGATTTACGAAGCGGGATTCCCCGTAATGGCTGCCGGACACGACAAGGCGCTGTGCGAAGTGAAGCTGCCGCAGTTTACGGATGATGTGGAAGCCATCAAGGAGGCTGTGAAATCTTTCGTATTCGATACTTGCAAGGCTGAGGCGAACTGGAACATGACGAATTTCGTCAACGACCAGGTGGAGTTGATACGTCGTCAGGTGGGCGACCGTAAGGTGCTGCTGGCACTGTCCGGTGGTGTGGATAGCTCCGTGGTGGCCGCTTTGCTGCTGAAAGCCATCGGAGACAAGCTGGTTTGCGTACACGTGAACCACGGACTGATGCGTAAGGGCGAATCGGAAGCCGTGGTGGAAATCTTTGGCAAGGAGCTGAAAGCTAACTTGATATACGTGGATGCTACAGACCGTTTCCTCTCCAAGCTGGAAAACGTGGCTGACCCGGAAGAAAAGCGCAAGATTATCGGCGGAGAGTTTATCCGTGTCTTTGAGGAAGAAGCCCGCAAGCTGGACGGTATCGACTTCCTGGGACAAGGTACCATCTATCCCGATATTGTAGAGAGTGGCACAAAAACAGCCAAGATGGTGAAGTCTCATCACAACGTAGGCGGTCTGCCCGAGGATTTGCAGTTTGAATTGGTGGAGCCGTTGCGCCAGCTGTTCAAGGACGAAGTACGTGCATGCGGTGTAGAGCTTGGATTGCCGTACGAGATGGTTTACCGTCAGCCGTTCCCCGGTCCCGGATTGGGAGTACGTTGTCTGGGAGCCATTACCCGTGACCGCTTGGAGGCTGTACGCGAGTCGGATGCCATTCTGCGTGAGGAATTCCAACTGGCAGGCCTGGATAAGAAGGTATGGCAGTATTTCACTGTGGTGCCCGATTTCAAATCTGTGGGTGTACGCGACAATGCACGTTCGTTCGACTGGCCCGTCATTATCCGTGCCGTCAACACAGTGGATGCCATGACCGCTACCATTGAGCCGGTGGACTGGCCCATCCTAATGAAGATTACCGACCGTATTCTCAAGGAAGTGAAAACCGTCAATCGCGTTTGTTATGATATGTCTCCGAAACCCAATGCGACTATCGAGTGGGAGTGAGATTGACCAATGATAATGATAGCCTCACCTTAAAAACGGTGGGGCTGTTTTTTTTATAACAAAACAACAAAGAATAGAACAATGAAACTTTTATGTATGATTGCTGTCTTTTTGTGCATCCCCTGGGTAGCCTCTGACGCACAGAAGCAGGACTGGGGAAATTTGAAACGCTATGCAGAGGCAAACAAGGAACTGGTACGGAAGGGAAAACAGAAGGACCGGGTGGTTTTTATGGGCAACTCCATCACGGAAGGATGGGTGGCAAACGATGCCGCTTTCTTTGAAGACAACGGTTATGTGGGCCGTGGTATAGGCGGGCAGACTTCTTCCCATTTCCTGCTCCGTTTTCGCGAAGATGTCATCAAGCTTGCTCCGGCGCTGGTCGTGATAAATGCAGGTACCAATGACATTGCGGAAAATGCAGGCGCTTATAATGAAGAATACACTTTTGGAAATATAGTGTCTATGGTAGAGCTGGCACGGGCCAATAAGATAAAGGTGATTTTGACGTCTGTGTTGCCTGCCGCTGCCTTTGGCTGGAATCCTTCGGTGAAGGATGCTCCGCAAAAGATAATGCAGCTGAATGCCAGAATCCGGAAGTATGCCCAGGAAAACAAGATTCCTTATGTCGACTATTACAGTGAGATGGTGGAAGGCGACAATAAGGCTCTGAACTCCTCGTATACCCGGGATGGGGTACACCCCACTCTAGAAGGGTATAAAGTGATGGAAGCCTTGATAAAGAAAGCGATAGACAAGGTGTTGTAGGAAATCTCGGTTCAGGTGGCCTATAAGAGCTTTTCTGCGTCGGGAATCATCATCTCGCCTCTGTGCAGTTCGAGCAGGCCTTTCTCCTGCATGCTGTTCAACGCTCTTGATACTCCCATACGGGTATCATTGACCACCTGAGCCAATTCTTCCATTTTTATTTTCAGTATTTTCCTGCCTGACGGACGTTCGATATGTGTCAGGATAAAGTTGCCGATACGTTTCTCAAGGTTGTCGGTGCTTTCTGCCCAAAGACGGCTGTTTAGGCTTTGGGCGCGGTTGCTGATGATATTCATGTAATTCAGGCGGAATATGTCATATTTGAACAATTCGCTCATGACGAAAGCCTTGCTGATGCTCACTGTGTGGGTCTCGGTTTGGGCGGTATAGGCCGAGACGTAGGAGGTGCTCATCCCGAACAGAGATTGTGGCTCGATGACATAAGGTGCCTGAAAATATTCCGTGGAGCTGTATGATGTATTCGCAGATGAAGTACATGAGGAGATTTCACCTTTCAATACGAATATCAGTTGACTGCATGTGTCACCGGCTTTCACGATAACTTCGCCGGCTTTATGCTTTGTAAAGCTCAGCTTGACTTTCCCCAGGATATTGGTAAAGTCTTCTTGTGCGAGTCCTTGAAAGAGTGGCAGTTGCAGTAATGTATCAAACATTGTATTCATAATGCTTTTTCTTCTTGTTTTGAAACAAAAGTAGATATTATCAAGGTGTACTGTAAACTCTTTGCCCCTCTTTTTGTTTTTTTTATTGTTTCTTAAACGTGCTATTCAATCCTTGTAGACGAATCCTCATCCTTCTCCTCTTCCTTCTTATCGTCCTCATCCTCATTGTTTTCCTCATCTTCGTCTTCCTCTTCGTCTTCCTCTTCGTCTTCCTCTCCGGCAAACGGATCGGGCCGTTGGGGACCGTATTCCATAAAGCCTATGGCGCATAGCGTGCCTGCTATGGCTCCGCTAAGGTGTCCTTCCCAGGAAGTGGTGGCTTTGGCAAATTGTGGGAACATATTCCATACCAGGCCGCCATATAGGAACGTTATCAACAGTGAAATGGCGATAAGCGGTACATGTTTGCGCAGAATGCCGCTGAAGAACAGAAAAAAAGCCAGTCCGTATATGATGCCGCTGGCTCCGATATGCCATCCCGGTTTCCCTATAAGAAAGGTAAGCGCACCGCATCCTATCCAAATGGCAAAGAAGATGTAGGGGGCTATATGCCGGTAGAAATAGAACAGACACCACATCAGGAAAAAGAGTGGAATCGTATTGGCGAACAGATGCTTGAAACTGCTGTGTACCAGTGGATGTGCGAAAATTCCGAACACGCCCCGCTGTTCCATCGGATATACTCCCAGTCGTGTGAAGTTCCAATCCATGCCTGTCTCCAAAAACTTTAAAATGTATAAAATGAATAGCAGGAATAGGGGTATAACCGCCGCCAATGCCATTCTGCGTATATCATGCTTCATATTTCGTACAGTGATTGCTATTTTTGTACAATACTACGGAATATTTGACGAAAACCGAAAAAAAACTGACTTTTTATTTTGCCTATAAGCTTTAATTCGTATTTTTGGGCATCGCTACATGGCTTGTAGCGCATATACCGAAATAATTAACCTTTAAATAATGCACAACTATGAGTTATTTACGATTTGACAAGACCCTGATGATTAATCTGCAAGAATCTTTGCCAAGGGAGATATTGCGGACGAATAGGTCGGGAGCCTATCATTGTACAACAATTGTAGATTGTAACACACGCAAATATCACGGTCTGTTGGTGATACCGGTCCCCAACCTCGATGATGAAAACCATGTGCTGCTGTCTTCTTTGGATGAAACTGTAATTCAGCACGGTGCGGAGTTCAACCTGGGGTTGCATAAGTATCAAGGAAACCACTTCAGTCCTAACGGGCACAAGTATATCCGAGAGTTTGACTGTGAAAATATCCCCACAACTACCTATCGTGTAGGAGGCGTCATCCTTCGTAAGGAAAAGATTTTCGTACACCATGAAAATCGGATTCTGATTCGTTATACCTTGGTCGATGCCCATTCGGCAACCACACTTCGTTTCCGCCCTTTCCTGGCATTCCGCAGTGTGCGCGAGTACACGCACGAAAATGCGCAGGCAAGCCGCGACTACCAGTTGGTAGAGAATGGCATTAAAACCTGCATGTATCCCGGTTATCCGGAGTTGTTCATGCAGCTCAACAAAAAGAATGAGTTCCACTTCCAGCCTGACTGGTATCGTGGTATCGAGTATCCCAAAGAACAGGAACGCGGATATGACTTCAACGAAGACCTTTATGTGCCGGGATATTTTGAAGTGGATATAAAGAAAGGGGAAAGCGTTGTCTTCTCCGCCGGTATCTCCGAGATTTCTCCCCGCAAGCTGAAGCAGACTTTTGAGTCCGAGGTGGCCGACCGCACTCCGCGTGACAGTTTTTACCACTGTCTGAAAAACTCGGCGCACCAGTTTCACAACAAGCAGGGGGAGGAGCATTATGTGCTTGCAGGCTATCCTTGGTTCAAGTGTCGCGCCCGTGACTTGTTCATCTCCCTGCCGGGTCTTACTTTGGCCTTAGGCGAGCAAGATGAATTTGAAGACGTGATGAAAACAGCCGAAAAGGCTATCCGTGAGTTTATCAATGGAGAACCTTCCTCCTATAAGATATACGAGATGGAGCATCCGGATGTGCTGCTGTGGGCTGTCTGGGCTTTACAGCAGTATGCCAAGGAGACTTCGCGTGAAAATTGCCGGCAGATGTACGGTAATCTTCTCGAGGAGATTGTTGACTATATCCATGAACGCAGGCATGACAATCTCTTCCTGCACGAAAACGGACTGTTGTATACCAATGGCACCGAGAAAGCGGTTACCTGGATGAACTCTACCGCCAATGGCCGCCCGGTTATTCCACGTACGGGCTACATTGTAGAAGTGAATGCACTGTGGTACAATGCCCTGCGTTTTGTAGCCGATATGGTTCGGGAGGGGGGCAATGAAATTCTTGCCGATACACTGGACGCTCAGGCAGAAATCACCGGAAAGTCTTTCGTAGACGTCTTCCGCAATGAGTATGGCTATCTGTTCGACTATGTGGATGGTTATATGATGGACTGGAGCGTACGTCCCAACATGATATTTACCGTTGCCTTTGACTATTCTCCGTTGGATAGGGCCCAGAAGAAACAGGTGCTTGATATTGTGACGAAAGAACTGTTGACTCCGAAGGGCTTGCGTACACTGAGCCCCAAGAGTGGCGGATACAATCCGAATTATGTAGGTCCTCAGATTCAAAGAGATTATGCCTATCATCAGGGTACGGCATGGCCGTGGCTGATGGGTTTCTACATGGAAGCATATCTGCGTATCTATAAAGTGAGTGGCGTGTCGTTTGTAGAGAGATACCTCATCGGTATGGAAGATGAAATGACTTCCCACTGTATTGGCGCATTGCCCGAACTCTTCGATGGTAATCCTCCGTTTGTTGGAAGAGGGGCGGTGTCATTTGCCATGAATACGGCGGAAATCCTGCGTATCTTGAAGTTATTGTCTAAGTATAATTTATAATAGGAGGAACGAAGATGAAAGTTTTAATGTTTGGATGGGAATTTCCTCCCAAAATATATGGTGGTCTTGCGGTTGCTTCTTATGGAATAACTAAGGGATTAAGTTTGCAGGGTGATGTGGAAACTACTTTCTGCATGCCCAAGCCGACGGGCGAAGAAGAGGACTTCTTGAAGATAGTGGGCATGAACCAGGTGCCTATCGTGTGGCGTGATGTCGATTACAATTATTTGAAGTCGAGGCTGACGCGCAACATGACGCCGGAAGATTATTATTCTTTTCGTGACCATATCTATTCGGATTTCTCTTATATGCACGTCAATGACATAGGCTGCATGGACTTTGCCGGCGGTTATCCCGGCAACCTGCACGAAGAGATAAACAACTTCTCGGTGATTGCCGGAGTAGTGGCTCGCCAGCAGGAATTTGATATTATTCATGCCCACGACTGGCTGACGTATCCCGCCGGAGTGCATGCCAAGATGGTGAGCGGAAAGCCGCTCTGCATCCATGTCCATGCTACTGACTTTGACCGTTCACGTGGAAAAGTCAATCCTACCGTCTATTCTATGGAGAAGAACGGTATGGATTATGCCGACTGCATCATGTGCGTGTCCGAACTGACCCGCCGCACGGTTATTGAGCAGTACCATCAGAACCCCAAGAAGGTGTTTGCCATGCACAATGCCGTCTATCCTCTCTCGCAGGAATACCAGGACATTCCACGTCCCGACCATTCCAAAGAGAAGATTGTGACATTCCTGGGCCGTATCACCATGCAGAAGGGACCGGAATACTTTGTGGAAGCAGCTTCGCTGGTATTGCAGCGTGCCCGCAACATCCGCTTTGTTATGGCCGGTTCGGGAGATATGATGGATGCCATGATTAATCTGGCAGCCGAGCGGGGCATCGCCGACCGGTTCCACTTCCCGGGCTTCATGAAGGGAAAGCAGGTATATGAGGTTTACAAGAACAGTGATGTATTCGTTATGCCTTCCGTTTCCGAGCCTTTCGGTATCGCTCCGCTGGAAGCCATGCAGTGTGGGACTCCTTCCATCATTTCCAAGCAGTCGGGATGCGGTGAAATTCTTGATAAGGTCATTAAGACCGATTATTGGGACATTCATGCAATGGCCGATGCCATTTATTCCCTCTGCACTAATCCCGCTCTCTTCCAATATCTGCAGGAGGAAGGCAGGAAAGAAGTGGATGGAATCACGTGGGAAAAAGTAGGCTTGAGAATCCGCGCCCTCTACGAGGATGTGTTAAGAAACTATGGTAAATAACAAAAACAATAATAGAAATGAGAACTATCTGTCTTTATTTTGAAATACATCAAATCATTCATCTGAAACGTTACCGTTTCTTTGATATAGGTACCGATCATTATTACTACGATGATTATGCCAATGAAACCAGTATCAATGATGTAGCCGAACGCTCTTATATCCCGGCATTGAACACCTTGATTGAAATGGTGAAGAATTCCGGAGGTGCGTTTAAAGTGGCTTTCTCCATCTCGGGGGTTGCGCTGGAGCAGTTGGAAATATATGCACCGGCTGTCATCGACTTGTTGCACCAGCTGAATGATACCGGTTGCTGTGAGTTCCTTGCCGAGCCTTATTCCCATGGCCTTTCTTCTCTGGCCAACGAGGATTGCTTCAAGGAAGAGGTGATGCGTCAGAGCGCTAAGATGAAGCAAATGTTCGGTAAGGCGCCGAAGGTGTTCCGTAATTCCAGCCTGATTTATAATGATGAGATTGGTGCGATGGTGGCAGCTTTGGGATTCAAGGGTATGCTGACGGAAGGAGCCAAGCATGTTCTGGGTTGGAAGAGTCCGCACTATGTATACCATTGCTCTATGAATCCTAACTTGAAGTTACTGTTGCGTGATTTTAAGCTGTCTGACGACATCAGCCTGCGCTTCTCCAACTCCGAGTGGAACGAGTATCCTTTGTTTGCCGACAAGTACATCAACTGGATTGACGCTCTGCCGCAGGAAGAGCAGGTCATCAATGTCTTTATGGAACTCTCTGCTCTGGGTATGGCACAGCCGTTGTCTTCCAATATTCTGGAATTCCTGAAGGCTCTTCCATACTGTGCCAAGGAAAAGGGGATTACTTTCTCCACACCGACGGAAATCGTTACCAAACTGAAATCTGTTTCCCAGTTGGATGTTCCATACCCGATGTCTTGGGTGGACGAAGAAAGAGATACCAGCTGTTGGCTGGGTAATGTGATGCAGCGTGAAGCATTCAACAAGCTGTATAGTGTTGCCGAACGTGTCCATCTCTGTGATGACCGCCGTATCAAGCAAGACTGGGATTATCTGCAGGCAAGTAACAACTTCCGTTTCATGACTACCAAGCAAAGCGGTGTCGGTTTGAACCGTGGCATTTATGAATCTCCTTTTGATGCTTTTACCAATTATATGAATATTCTTGGTGACTTTATCAAACGTGTCGATTCTCTCTATCCGGTGGATATAGATAATGAAGAGCTGAATGCATTGCTGACCACTATCCAGAACCAAGGTGCCGAGATAGAGGAACTGCATAAGGAATTGGAGAAAGCACAGGCCAAGTTAGAGAAGATAAAGGCTGCAGAAAAGAAAGAGAGCAAGGCTACAGCTAAATCTGCCGCAGAAAAACCGGCAAAGACCAAGGCTCCTGCCAAAAAGCCTGCCGCAAAGAAAACAACTAAAAAGGCTGCTGAATAATATCGGCAGCTTGTCCCATCAATCAAAAAAGCCTTCCGCTCAACAATGAGTGGAAGGCTTTTTTATGGAATATCTGTCAGTTACTTGTTGAAACTGGTGTATGTAACTTCTATTTTCAGCGGAGATTCCACTTCACCTTTTGCATTCTCTTTCGGGCCGCCTTTTAGTTTGGCATATCCCGGCTTAAGGTCGTTTTGGATACCGGTCATGGTTTTGTTACCGCTACTACTTGTACTGTTGTCATAGGTAATGGAAACCGGAATCAGCAATACCTTATCCCAGTCTTCATTTTCTTTGTTCCAAGTTTTCTCCCACTCTGTCTCATTCCAAGAACTGCCGGCTTTGTCTTTGGCGGCTTTCTTGGCAGCTTGTTTTTCGTTGATGCAAGTGGTAACCAAACGGGCTATGTTGCTGAATACATATTGATTAGTAGCAAATGCATTGTGGGTGGTTGTAAATGAGGTAATATTATCCCTGACTTTGTTCTCTTCAAAGAAGCTCTTCAAGTCCTGTTTACGTATCAACAGCACGTCATTGGGAGCACTCATGCTATATTCGTAGTCACTGTTTATATTGTAATTCGTGAAAGTCAGCTTCACGGCATTCAGGGTGTCATTGGTCAGTTTGTTGTATATTGAATCGTATGGCATGATAGCTTCGGTGAAGATACCGGCAGGAGATTTGATATAAGTGTGTTGGGGTTCGGCAGCCTTTTCCTTTATCAAATCAGAATTCATGAACTGGTTTGCCTGGATAACCTCTTTGGTAGAGGCAAATACAGTCTGCATGCTATAGAACAAAGAGTCTGTACCATCTTTTTTCTTCAGTGCTACACCGGTAGTATCATTTACGTGGTGGAAACGGAATTGCATATTTAAAGCCACATAATCCACATAGAGGATGGTTCCATCTCCGTAATCGCTCTTTACATATACTCCTTTGAAAATCTTGTCTATGAAAGTTGCGGCGTCTTTAAAGTATTCGGGATGCTCGCGATAAACCTTCAATATTCTGTCTTCGCCGAAAGTTTTCTTGTCCAATGGGAACGTCACATTGGGATAGAAAGTGTAATAACCGTTATTGTCTTTTTCAAATCTCACAGAGTCCGGAACAGACGTATCGAAAGCTGAATAAGCCTTACGTCCGAGCAGGGACTTGGGGTCGTACTTGTTGTAGTACTCTTCCGGATTGATATTGGTATAGCGATTTTTGTCCAGCTTCTTGTCCAATTCATAGATACTCATCCGGCATGCATTCAGGGAGTCGCCGAACCAACTGGAATAATAGACTGCAAGTTGCACTGAAACTACCGAGTCGGCAGTCATTGTACCAGTTGCCTTGATTGGATTTCCTTCACTGTCCCGTTCGGTCACTTTATACACTTCCGGAAGGGAGAAGTTTTCCGTACAGTTCAGCTCCGTAAGGAAACTTGTTTCGTAATAACCGAATTCCGGGTCGGAAAACTTGCCTATATAGCCGGTACTCGTTTTGGCAAATACAGAATCAACGGCAAATGAACGTGTTGTTACATTAAAAGTAGTAGTATGCGCTGACATGCCGTCAGAATCGGGCAACATACCCAGACCTAATGTTCCGGTGTTGTCATCGCATCCAAAGAAAGTCAGGACTGCCAAAAGCAATGTTCCCAGGTATCTTACTTTCATAGTTTTAACTGTCTAAATCGATTTTATTTTTGTTCTGTTTCCCATACCTTGTCGTAGAAGTCATTGCAGGCTTCAGCAAAGTTCTCGGGAGATTGATATTCCAATACCGGTTTTCCGGATTCGCGGGCATAGTTCAGTACTTCCTCATTGACGTGTTCGCTTTGCTGGATAATGCCGTCGGAGAAGTCAGCAGCCAGTTTGCAAAGTGCTGTGTAGTCAATGGGTTCCTTCAATCCTGCAATATCTTTCTTGGCGATGCCTTTCAACAATAGCTTGTTAGAGAAGTCTGCGTGGAAAGGTTGTTTGAAGTCATCTTCATAAAGGGAAAATATGACCTTGGCATCTCTGAAGGAAGGTTCGTCTTTATAGACTTTTTTGATGTACAGAGGCGCTAAAGCGGTCATCCAGCCGTGGCAGTGGATGATGTCGGGACACCAACGCAGTTTCTTCACCGTTTCCAGTACGCCGCGGGCATAGAAGATGGCACGGGCATCATTGTCTTCATACTCTTCACCATTTTCGTCTGTTACCTGCAAGCGGTTCTGGAAGTAGTCATCGTTGTCGATGAAGTATACTTGCATACGTGCAGACTGGATAGAGGCAACCTTGATGATGAGCGGGTGATCGGTATCGTCAATGATGAGGTTCATGCCGGAGAGTCGTATCACCTCATGCAGCTGGTTTCTGCGTTCGTTGATATTTCCCCATTTGGGCATAAACGTTCTGATTTCTCTGCCTTTTTCTTGAATAGCCTGAGGTAGGTTTCTGCCTACGAGGGACATTTCGGATTCTGAAACGTAAGGGGTAATTTCTTGGGTTATAAATAAAACCTTGTTCGCCTTTGTCATAATAACAATGTTCTCAATTATTCTGCAAAGATATAAAAAAAATCGGGCAATAAAGCAAACGGAGCCCGTCTATAATTCCTTATGAATTGTTAACTGCTTGTTATTCAGTGAGACAGCTGCTTCTGGAATTGCCGGAAAGTGTACTGAGTTTTGCATTAATTTGCGATATTTCTTCTTTATATGCTAAATAATGGTTTATTTTGCACCGCTTTTGCGAACAACCAAGTTATTATATAACCAATTAAAATGGAAATAGTACATACTATCAAGGACTTGCAGGCCGGACTTTCGGCTTTGAGAGCCCAAGGAAAGAAGGTAGGTCTGGTGCCAACGATGGGTGCCTTGCATGCCGGTCATGCCTCATTGGTGAAACGTTGTGTGGCAGAAAACGACGCTGCCGTAGTAAGCGTTTTTGTAAATCCGACCCAGTTTAATGACAAGAATGATTTAGTGAAATATCCCCGTACGCCGGAGGCTGATTGCCGTTTGCTGGAGGAGTGTGGAGCGGCATTTGTCTTTGCACCTTCAGTGGAAGAGATGTATCCGGAACCGGATACCCGCCGTTTCAGCTATGCGCCGCTGGACACAGTGATGGAAGGGGCATTCCGTCCGGAACATTTTAACGGTGTCTGCCAGATTGTGAGCAAACTGTTTGATGCTGTGCAGCCGGATCGTGCCTACTTCGGCGAGAAAGATTTCCAGCAGCTGGCAATTATTCGCGAGATGGTCTGCCAGATGAAGTATCCTTTGGAAATTGTAGGGTGTCCGATTGTGCGTGAGGAAGACGGGTTGGCTCTGAGCAGTCGCAATGCCCGTTTATCTGCCGAAGAACGTAAAAATGCACTGAAAATTTCGCAGACTTTATTTGAAAGTCGTACCTTTGGAGCTTCACATACGGTAGCTGAGACACAGAAGTTTGTGGAAGACACCATCGCAGCCGCCCCCGGATTGCGTTTGGAATACTTTGAGCTGGTGGATGGCAATACCTTACAGAAGATTACCGATTGGGAGGAAACTTCTTATGCTGTGGGTTGCATCACAGTATTCTGTGGGGAAGTTCGTCTGATTGATAATATCAAGTACAAAGAGCCTGCTGCCTTGTAATTTATAATTAGTAATTCGTAATTTATAAAGATATGATGATTGAAGTGTTGAAGTCGAAAATCCATTGTGCCCGCGTCACGGAAGCGAACCTGAACTATATGGGAAGCATTACGATTGATGAAGATTTGATGGATGCCGCCAACATGATTGCCGGCGAGAAGGTGTATATAGCCGACAATAATAACGGTGAACGTTTTGAAACCTACATTATTAAAGGCGAGCGTGGCTCTGGCAAAATTTGCCTGAACGGTGCGGCAGCCCGCAAGGTGCAACCTGATGACATCGTTATTATCATGTCCTACGCGCTGATGGACTTTGAAGAAGCCAAGTCGTTCAAGCCGACGGTGATTTTCCCCGACCCGGCAACGAACAAGGTGGTGAAGTAGTCTCCATATTGAAATATGGAAATAAAGCCCTGTTTGCAATTTATTTGTAAACGGGGCTTTGTTTTACTTCTGATTCTTCTCCGCAGGGTTCGTATGAGAATGAGGAGCCGATTTAATCTTGTCGAGTAAATACAGAATCTCAGTTTGGACATCGAAATTATATCTTTGGTAATCCTGATAGGTGGGCATCAAGTCTGGATAAAGTGTGTGGGCACACCGGTCTTTGCCCGGAAAGCATATTTGTATGGAGTTGGAGATAGAGCCTTGCATACCGGTATAGGGTAGCCGGAATAAGGTTTGTTCCATGTAGGTATTGGGGGCTTGTCCGCTGGGTATTCCTACAAGGGTAGCACCCATTTTCCACAGATAGAAAGTGTAGTGGAAAGCTGCACTGAAGGTACGTTCGTTGGTAATGACGTAAATGTGTTCCGGAGTATAGAGCGCCTTTCCTTGTTGCTTTCTCAGTTCTTCCGGCACACTGGATATACAGTTCTTGATGAAGTCGGTCCGTCGCTGTTCTATGTTTGTGGTGTCTGCTTCGTCCGTACTAAAAGTGTAGTCACCGTAGGCATAGTCTGTTCCGTATGCTTGGTTGAAATCCTGTAAGTTTGTCTGTAGTTTTTGCATGTAGAGGGGAGAGATGATACGATAGAATTCTATATCCATATCCGTTTGCAGGAAGTGGTCGCCGAACAGTTGGTAAAGTGTGGGTAGGACAATTGGAGTCCAGCCACCGCTATTGTTGCGCAAATCTATGATGAGGGTGGAGGAGGCTTCCTTCTTCATCTCTTTCAGCATATGGGCGAAAACTTCGGAAAGGGACGGGAGTTGCCGAATGGCTAGCAGGGTATCGGCGGGCATCTCTTGTTTCAGGATATCCCGATAATAGAATCCTATTTGCCGGTATAAATCTTTCAGCCCTTGTTTTTGCATATACTCAAAATTATCCCGTGCCATGATACTGTTGATATTGATGAGCATTATTTGCTTGTCGTTGTCTATGAACTGATAGGCCAGTTGTTTGTCTGTATAAGCTTTCCAACTGTTATTGTGTTGCATGGGTGTGTTTTGCACTTCCTGCCTTGACAATAAGGGAAGGGTTAATCCTCTTGATTTGCCGTCGGGAGTAAGAAGTGAGAGGTGAAGGTTGTCTTTCATTTCAGGGAAAAGCTGTCTCAAGAAATGTTCCGTAGGCATGGACCTGCATAGATTGGCATAACGGTCATATAGGTTTTCACTGGCTTGGATAGCGGCAGTGCGGGCCAGTACCTCTTCTAAAGAATCTCCGTTGATGGTTGTGATACGGCTACCTAACAAGTCTTTGTACGTTTCAGGGATTCCTTGAAGTATAATGCCGTCGGGGATGGTGCGTACTTCCAGTGCCAGGTAACGCTGATTTGCTTGTTGATTGGCTGTGGGAGGTAAAAGGTAGGTATGTCCGTCTTGCAGATTGGATAGGAAAATGCTTACCTTGTCAAAAAAGGTCTGTTTCGTACCGGGAGTCCGGCGTAACTCGTTCTCCAGATGGAAAGCTTGTTCGTAGAAGAATACTTTTCCTCCGAAGCCGCTGTAAGGGTCGGGATGGGTTGCTGCCAGTTCTTTTACCAGATACCGAAAGTCTGAGGCAAGGGAATCCCCGTTTAGGGGCTCTTGGGCGCTTGCCAATAGGGAAGCCAGACAGGGAAGGAGGGATAGATAAATACGTTTCATATTCTTGAAATATTTAAATTGTATGCTAGAAGGGGAAAGTAGAGGGAGAGGTTGTAGTAGAATAAAAAAGGTGGAGTTCGTATGTCTCCACCTTTCATGACAGATTCTTATTTTTTTAGCTGCTCATTCATCGCTGCTGCTGCCTTTCGTCCGTCTCCCATGGCAAGGATTACGGTGGCACCTCCGCGGACAATGTCGCCTCCGGCAAAGATGGTCGGGATGGACGACTGCATGTTATCATTGACGGCAATCGTTCCCTTCCGGCCCAATTCCAATCCCTTGATGGAGCTTGGGACAATCGGGTTGGGAGATACACCTACGCTGACGATGGCAAGGTCGATGTCGATGGTTCCCGTGGCTCCGGGGATGGGTACGGGACTGCGGCGTCCGCTGGCATCCGGTTCACCCAGTTCCATTTTCTGAAGCACCACTTGTTTCACTTTTCCTTGTTCGTCGGCAATGTATTCGATTGGGTTGTGGAGGGTCAGGAATTCTACACCTTCTTCCTTGGCATGTTTCACCTCCTCGATACGTGCCGGCATTTCTTCTTCCGAACGACGGTAGATAATCATGGCACGCTCTGCACCGAGACGGCGTGCGGTACGTACGGAGTCCATAGCTGTATTTCCACCACCTATCACGGCTACGCATTTGCCGAAAGGAACCGGAGTATCGGAGTCTTCACTGGCGGCATCCATCAGATTGACACGGGTCAGGTATTCATTGGACGAGAGGATATTGATGGAGTTCTCGCCGGGGATGTTCATAAAGTTGGGCAGTCCTGCACCGGAAGCTACGAATATGCCTTTGAAGCCTTCCTCTTCCAGTTGTTCCACGCTGAGCGTCTTGCCGATGATACAGTCCTTGACGAATTCTACTCCCATTTTGGCAAGGTTGTCAATTTCCACATCCACCACTTTGTTGGGCAGGCGGAACTCAGGAATGCCATATTTCAATACACCACCAATCTCGTGCAGTGCTTCGAAAACAGTCACGTCATAGCCATACTTCGCCATATCTCCGGCAAATGACAGACCGGCGGGACCCGAACCGATGACAGCTACTTTGATACCGTTCTTTTCCTTGATTTCAGGTATGGAGATTTGTCCGCTCTCCCGTTCGTAGTCAGCGGCAAAACGTTCCAGATAGCCGATGGCTACCGGCTTTTCGTTCATTTTCAGATGGATACATTTGGATTCGCACTGTTTCTCCTGCGGGCAGACGCGACCGCAGACGGCAGGCAGTGCACTGGTTTCTTTCAGTGTCTTGGCTGCTTCGAGGAATTCACCGCGCTCAATGTTCTTGATGAAGCGGGGGATGTCGATACCTACCGGACAACCTTCCGTACATCCGGGGTTGGCGCAGTCCAAGCAACGTTTGGCCTCTGTCAGCGCTTGTTCTTTCGTTAACCCTTGGTTGACTTCCTCCTTGCGGCTGTGCGAGCGGTATTCTGCATCGAGCTCGTTCATCTCCACGCGTGGAATGGCAGTCCGTTCTTTGGCTTTCATGGATTTGCGTAACTCCTGGCGCCATGCAGCATTACGGCTTTTCTCATCTTCCATGTTTTCACCGGTAGCTTGGCAGGTCTGAGGTTCTTCCAGCTTGTGCATCTCCTCGCGTTCGATGTTTTTAAAAGCGCCCATACGCTTCAGCATCTCGTCGAAGTCCACTTGATGTCCGTCGAACTCAGGGCCGTCCACACATACAAATTTGGTCTTTCCTCCGATGGTGATTCGGCAGGCGCCACACATGCCGGTACCGTCAACCATAATCGTATTCAGGGATACATCCGTGGGGATTTCGTATTTCTTTGTCAGCAAACAAACAAATTTCATCATGATGGCGGGGCCGATGGCGAAACACTTGTTCACCTTCTCGCGCTTGATGACTTCTTCTACGCCTTCCGTCACCAGACCTTTTCGTCCGTAGGAACCGTCGTCGGTCATGATAATGACTTCGTCGGAGCTTTCGCGCATCTCCTTTTCAAGGATGATCAGTTCTTTGGTACGTCCTGCCAGTACGGTGATGACGCGGTTGCCGGCAGCTTTCAGCGCTTGCACGATAGGGAGCATGGGAGCTACGCCTACACCACCTCCGGCACAGACCACAGTACCGAAGTTGTCAATGTGCGTAGCTTGTCCCAACGGGCCGACAACATCCGTAATATAATCGCCTTCGTTCAGTTCGCAAAGACGGGTAGAGGAGAGCCCGACTTCCTGAACCACCAGTGTGATGGTTCCCTTTACCGGGTCGGCTTCCGCAATGGTAAGCGGCATACGTTCGCCTTTTTCGCCCACACGTACAATGACAAAGTGCCCTGCCTTACGTGATTTGGCAATCAATGGTGCTTCAATGACTAACTTAAAGACCTTTTCAGAAAAGTGTTCTTTGCTAATGATTTTATTCATTATCTAATAATTTTGTTGGTGTAATTACGCAATTACTGTCAGATTGATAGATTTTGCAAAGATAGGGGTTATTTGGTAATATCAAAAGAAGAATAGGGTAAAACTGCATGTTGTCACTGGATAACATTCCTTTGTCACTATAATTTGTTCACTTTCTACAGCCTGCCTACTTTTGAAATAAAAAATGAGGAAGAGTATGTATCGAAATGTTTTTTTAGGGGCAATTTTATTGAGTATGCCTTTGGTGGTTTGGTCGCAGCAGGATACGATTGCCGACCAGCGTTTGGAAGAAATTATGGTAACTGCTAAACTCCCGTTGGTAGAAATATCTGCCGGTAAAACAAGTTACCGGATGGATGCGTCAGTCACTCAAAGTACGGGAAGTCTTTATGATGTTCTTGCTTCCCTGCCGGGAGTCGTGATAGATTCCAATGGTAATATCTTGCTGAACGGACAAAGCGGTGCGACGATTCTGATGGATGGCAAGCCTACTTATCTTTCGGGAGATGAATTGATGAGTCTGTTGAAATCTACTCCTGCAACTAATGCTGATAAGATAGACTTGATAACCCAGCCTTCCGCACGCCACGATGCGGCGGGAAGCTCCGGGTTGATTGATATCCGTACAAGAAAAATCAGACTGCGCGGTGTGAATCTGGCCTTGAACGGCAATGGCAGTCTTGGACGGACGGGTAGCGGTTATGGAGGTGCCTCCATGAATATCCGGGAGAATAAGTTCAATCTTTATTTGAACTATTCGTATTATCAGGGGAAGGATGTCATAGACTTGTTTATCGACCGTGCGTTCGAACGGGATGGAGGAAGGATGATGCAGGACTCTTACCGGAAGCGTAGGAATTATTCGCACTATTTTCGTACCGGATGTGATTATTATCTCAATGAGCGGACAGTTTGGGGAGTCTCATTGGGTGGAAACTTTTCCCGGCAAAGGGAAAATGCAGGCATGTTTACGGAAATCCGAGAAACCGGAGTTGCGGGAAATACTTACAGCCATGCGGAGCAAAACCGGAATAATGTTTCTGCCGGAACCAGTATGGTGCACAAGCTGAAAAGAGAAGGGGGAGAACTCAGCGCTTCTTTTGATTATTTCCATTACTACCGTGTTGGAAACCAGTTGATGGATAGTTTTAAGCCCGATACATTGAAAGGGGATATGAAGGGAAATACCGACTTATATGTCGGACAGATAGATGCGGTTTATCCATTGAGTGAGGTTTGGAAGTTACAGGCCGGAGTCAAAACCTCATTTGTTACGATAGACAATACGGCAGGTTATATGCGTCCGTCGGTTTCCGGCTGGCTGCCGGACGGGGCACTTGGTTCCCGATTCGTATATGATGAGAATATCAATGCCTCTTATCTACAAGTCGGCTATGAGAAAGACCGCTTGAAAATCTCAGCGGGTCTAAGGTTGGAACATACCCATGTACACGGGGATTTTGGAGGAAATACACAACAGAAAGACTCTTCGTTTACAACGAATTACTTCCATTTGTTTCCTACTATTGCTTTGCAATACGGTTTGACTTCGGAACATCTGTTTCAGCTTTCGTATGGCAGGCGTATTACCCGCCCCAATTATGGTGATTTGAATCCTTTTACCTATATATTTGATGACTATACCCATGAAGGGGGAAATACGAAGCTGCATCCTTCTTTCTCTGATAATATAGAGTTGGGGTATGTGTATCGTGACTGGTTTCAGACAGTGCTCTTTTTCTCGCATACAGATGATGCTATCATGAAGAGCTATCGCGAACAGGAGGGGCGGCGTATCTATGTAATGCCCCAGAATCTGTCTTCCTATGTACAGACGGGTATGCGTGTACATGCCGCCAACCTCTCACCTGTTTCTTTTTGGAAGGTGAATCTGACCGCTATCGGTATTTATAATAATTATGGTTGGACGGAGCAAGGGCAGAAAATGAAAAACCGTATGTTTACCCCGATATTCGGCTGCATGAACCAGTTTGCTTTCACTTCCGTATGGTCGGCCGAACTTTCGGCAAATTATAATGGACGAATGGCCTACGGACAAGCCACAGTACATCCGGCGCTGGAAGTGAATGTCGGCATCCAAAAGAAGATGTTCCGTAACAGATGCACCGTTACCTTGTTTGCCAAGGATGTATTCAACACCAATTATCAAAAAGTAGATATTCAATCTCCCGGTGTGCAGGCGTTTGTTGACGAACGGCACAACAAACGTGTGCTGGGTATTGCTTTCTCTTGGCGTTTTCAAAAAGGCAGCGATACAAAAGAAAGCAGAAGGAAAAAAGAAATAGATGAAACAAAAAGAGTAAATTTGTAACTACTATGGGCAGACTGTGGAACAAATGGCTGATGCCGGCATTATTTGCCGTGATTCTTTTTCTATGTATTCGTGTGGCGAATGATATTCCGAAACATGAATACTATTGGGAAAGTAATGAGTGGAATTTCATGTTGAAGGATATGCTTGTGGTACTCTTCATGTCTTACCCTATCTTTTTTCTATTGAAGTATTGGCTTTGTTTGTGCCGGAAGCGGAAGTTGGTGTGGTGGCAGGAATACGGGGTGGTTGTCCTGACAGCTCCCGTCTGGTGTCTTCTGACGATGTGGGTTATCCGCTTTTTGATGGGGGTAAGTCTTGATTTATACGATGTGCCTATTCCCGCCATAGTCAGTATGTTGCTTGGCGGCTTCTTCTATATATTCTTGCGTAATCAGATGATACAGAAGGAAAACGAAGCTCAACGCCTGCAATTGGAGAAGATAAAAAATGACCAGCTCCAGACAGAGCTGAAATTCCTTAAAGCACAATATCATCCACACTTTCTTTTTAATGTACTCAATACGGTTTATTTTCAGATAGATGAGAATAATGAGGCTCCACGGCATACTCTTGAGCAATTGTCCGATTTGCTTCGTTACCAATTATACAATGACGGGGAGAAAGTGCAAGTTCGTGTGGAAGTGGAATATCTGAAACAATACATCAGCCTATGTAAACTTCGTGCTACGAAGCGGCTGCAGTTGCAGGTGCATTTCGATGAAATGGAGGCGCAGGTTGAGATTTATCCATTGTTGTTTGTACCGTTGGTGGAGAATGCTTTCAAATATGTGGGAGGGAACTATTTTATAGCTATGGATATGTGTCTGAAAGAAGGCAAGTTGTGTTTTAGTATTGAAAATTCTATACCGGAACCATTAGTGCACCAGAAAGGAAAACATGGAATCGGCATAGAAAATCTGAGGCGCAGGCTGGAGCTGCTATATCCGGAGCGTCATACGCTGGACATAAATAGAGGAGATACTTTGTTTAGAGTAAAACTTGTGATAGAATTATAGGATGAAACAGGTAAAATGTGTAATAACCGATGACGAGCCTACTGCATGTGAAGGATTGCAACGCTATGTGGAAAAGGTGGATTTCCTTTCTTTAATGGGTGTATGTGAAGATACTATGCAGTTGAACACTCTTTTGCAGACTGAGCAGCCGGACTTGTTGTTTCTGGATATTGAAATGCCTTATCTTTCGGGGCTTGAACTCTTGGCATCTCTTGCCCATCCGCCTCATGTGATTATCACTTCCGCTTATGAGCAGTATGCATTGAAAGGTTATGAACTTGATGTTACGGACTATCTGTTGAAACCGATTTCGTTTGACCGGTTCCTGAAAGCGGTGAATAAAGTACATGGTCTTTTGCAGCAGGAGAAATGGCCGGATGAAGCTAATAATTTTATATTTGTCCGTTCAGACCGTCAGATGCATAAGGTGTTGTTTAAGGATATTCTGGTGGTGGAGGGGCTGGAAAATTACGTCTGTATTTATACGGAAAGCACAAAGCTGCTTGTACGTTCTACCATGAAGCGTATGATAGAGGCTCTTCCTGGTGGAGTATTTCAGCAAGTCCATAAATCATATCTGATAAATTTGGAAAAGATTGAGATGATAGATGGCAATCGGATTATAGTTGGGAGGCATACTGTTCCGGTGGCACGTAATTTCCGCGAGGAGGTGTTTGCACGTATTTTGAAGAATACTTTGTAGTTGCGCAGGAGAAGCTTGTCATGATAAAACTCCGGGCACGAATTACATGGATTTCACGTTTTTTGCTAACCGCAACTGTGAAATTCATGTAATTCGTGCCCGAAAGAAAGTGTCAAAGGCGTATTGCTGCACGTGACTATTATGGCCTTAGTCTATTATTTCAAATCCCGTATACGGAACCAATGCCTTTGGTATGCGGATTCCTTCTGGAGTCTGGTTGTTTTCCAGCAAGGCGGCAACAATGCGTGGCAGAGCGAGTGCGGAACCGTTCAGCGTATGGCAAAGCTCTGTTTTCTTTTCTGCCGTACGGTAGCGGCATTTCAGACGGTTGGCTTGATAAGTGTCAAAATTAGAGACGGAACTTACTTCCAGCCAGCGTTTCTGTGCTTCGGAATACACCTCAAAGTCAAAACAGAGGGCAGCCGTGAAGCTCATATCGCCACCGCAAAGGCGCAGGATGCGGTAGGGGAGTTCCAGCTTTTGAAGCAAACCTTCCACGTGGTCCAACATCTCCTGGTGGGATTGTTTGCTGTGTTCCGGTTTGTCGATGCGTACCAGTTCCACTTTGGAGAATTCGTGCAGGCGGTTCAAGCCACGTACGTCTTTCCCGTATGAACCGGCTTCACGGCGGAAACATTGTGTGTATGCACAGTTCTTGATGGGCAACTGCTTTTCGTCCAGAATCACATCACGGTAGATGTTGGTTACGGGGACTTCGGCGGTAGGAATCAAGTAGAGGTCGTCCACTTCGCAATGATACATTTGCCCTTCCTTGTCAGGCAGCTGTCCCGTGCCGTAGCCGGAAGCGGCGTTCACCACTGTGGGCGGCATTATTTCCGTATAGCCGGATTTGCGTGCTTCGTCCAGGAAGAAGTTGATGAGTGCGCGTTGCAGTTGTGCGCCTTTGCCTTTGTATACGGGGAAGCCGGCACCGGTAATCTTGACACCCAGGTCAAAGTCTATCAAGTCATATTTCTTGGCCAGTTCCCAGTGGGGCAGGGCGTCTTTGGGCAGCTCGGTTTCCATACCACCTATTTTCTCTACTACATTGTCGTCGGCACCTACGCCTTCAGGCACGCTGTCGTAGGGAACGTTGGGGATGGTATAAAGCAAAGTCTGCAAATCGTTGGCAGCCTGGTCCATATTGGCTTGCAAGTCCTTGTTGACTTCTTTCAGCTCGGCCACGCGGCTTTTGGCGGCTTCTGCTTCTTCTTTCTTGCCCTCCTTCATCAGTTGTCCGATGGATTTGGAGAGTGAGTTGGCTTCTGCCAGGTTTTTATCTAGGATGGTTTGATTGGCTTTTCTTTTGTCATTGAAGTCCAGCACTTGTGCAATGGTTTCTTTTGCATTCTTGAAGTGCTTCTTTTCCAGTCCGCGGAGAACCGCGTCGGTGTTTTCTGTAATTTGTTTGATGGTAAGCATATCTTATACTTGTTTTTATGTTATTCGGTTTTGTGAGTGCAAAGATATGGAAAAAACAAATAAAGTGTTGCTTTTGACATAAAAGAAAGGGATGCAACCTATTCGGATTGCATCCCTTTTCCTTATTTCTTGTTCGGAAACTTATGCTTCTGCATTTTCTGCAGGGATAACAGAAACTGAACGTCTGTCTTCCTTGCCCACTTTGAACTGTACAGTTCCGTCTACTAAAGCGAAAAGAGTGTGGTCTTTTCCCATACCGATGTTATTACCCGGGTGGAATTCAGTACCTCTTTGACGAACGATGATGTTACCTGCTTTGCAAGCTTCGCCACCAAATATCTTAACGCCTAATCTCTTGCTCTGTGATTCGCGGCCGTTCTTAGAACTACCGACACCTTTTTTATGTGCCATTTCTTCTTACTGTTTTAATTGATTAAGCTACTACTTCTGTAATTGTTAACTCTGTGAATTGTTGACGGTGACCGTTCAACTTACGATAACCTTTTCTTCTTTTCTTGTGGAAAACAAGAACTTTATCGCCTTTTACCATGTTTGATACGACCTGACAAACAACCTTTGCACCCTCTACTGTGGGAGCGCCTACAGTGATGTTGCCGTCTTTGTCTACCAAAAGAACCTTGTCAAACTCTACTGTTGCACCGTTTTCTGCATTCTGGATGTGGTGTACAAACAGCTTTTTGCCAGCTTCTGCTTTGAATTGCTGACCGTTGATTTCTACAATTGCGTACATTTCTTATATATAATGTATAAGTTAGCTCCGTCGGGTGGTCTCTAATCACTTAGAAAGCACTTGGTCGAACCCGGTGCGGAATAATCGGGCACAAAAGTACTCTTTTTATTCTAAATGGACAAATGTTCTTTTGCTTTTTTGTTCTTTTAATGCAGATTGTACTTTTAGCCTATTGGAGAAAAACTGTTTCATCAAAGAGAAACAGTCCGTGTAGGGATGGTTTCTGTTACAAAATGAATTTCAGAACATAGATACCGGCCAGCATCAGCGCCATTACAAGACACGCGAATATGACGAGTAGCACAAGACTGTAAGTCAGCATGAGGATAGTGCGCCAAAAGCTTCTCCACCAGGTGCAGCGGTACAATTGTTTGTAATTCCAACAGAATAGGACGAAAATAAGCCATAAAGGCAGCTCATACAAATCGTCTACCTTTGCGTACCCGTTGAAAGGCAGCACGATGATGCTCAGTAGGAGTATCTGGCAAGCTATGTAGGCTTGTATGAACACATGCTCCGTGGTATTGTAGTTTAACTTATATTTCCGGCGTCGGAAGGCAAGTTGGGTGGCAAGTGCAAACAAAGGCAGTGTGGCAATGATGCGGAATGCCTTGTTTCCGTGTCCCCAGCTCTTCATCAGATTCCATACTTTCATTAGGAAAGGAGAGTTCTGGAAGACTTTTTCCAGTCTGTCTCCCACTTCCGAGGTGTCGTTTACAAATTCATCGATGAGGTCGCCATCATCGCTGTTCTGTTCGGATACCTGTGTGGCAGAAGTGGAGTCGTTCTTCTTTTCCAGTTTGTTCAAGCTTTTCTCCAGGCTTTTTATAGTGATGGCGAGGGCTCGCTTTTCCTCTTTGCTATAGGTTTTCTCCATCTTTTTGGTAAGCTTCTCTTTAGCGGCAATGATTTCTTCTTTGTCTGTCTGCTCTGTCTTTTCCGTCTTTTCTTTTTTGCTCAGAGCTTCCGGGTCTACCAGTTGTACAGCCATGATATAAAGGGCTGCAAGAATGAAGAGTGTCTGGAACGGGCGAAAATACTCTACACGCTTACCGCCGATGAAGTCTCTAATCATGTATCCCGGACGGTAGAGGAGTTCCAGAAGGGTACGTCCAAAGCCATTATCTATATTGAAGAAGCCTCCGGCAATGTTTTTAAGCGCGTTGCTCAACCGATAGCGTGGAGTGTTACGGCTTTGTCCGCAACGGTTACAGTAGTTGCCGGTATAGGTGGTGCCACAATTCAGGCAGGTGCAGGTTTCGTTGCCAGCGGGAGGAGTTTTTCTCCCTTGTATCAGCTTGATGTGAAATGCGCGTAAGCGTACTGCGCAGGGGTGCCACCATGAGTCGATGAAAGTTCTTGCTTTGTTGGGTAGTATCCTTCTTTTTTGGAGGATACCCCACAATGTCAGTATGAAAACAACCGGGAAGAAGTTGCTGTCGTCGGTCATGTCCAGCTCTTCAATAGCCAGCCAGAAGAGTGTCACTAGAAGGAGGATTTGCCAGACGCTTATCCTTTTCTGTTTCCGGGGAGAAGTGGCATGCGCGTTTTCCGGCCGGATGGGATTTTCAATCTTGAATATGGAAGGATGCTCCTCCTGAACTGCCAGCAGTTCTTCCAAGGTGTTCATTATTTTCCGGTGTGGGTACTTCTCCAATTCTTTGGCAGTGGTTACTCCGTGGGTGACTCCAGCAAAGTCTACTCCGGCCGCTTGGGCTGTTTCCGCATCTACCGTGCTGTCGCCTATATAGAGGGTCTCGGCTTTGCTGACATGTAGCCGCTTAATGGCAAGGAGTAGCCCTTCGGGAGATGGCTTGGCGGCTTTCACGTCTTCACCACCCACGATGATGTCCATAAAATCTTCAGGAAAATGCTGGTCGAGGAGTTCCTTGATGCGGAATCGATATTTGGTCGAGATGATTCCGATGCGGGCGCCGGAGTCCTTCAGTGCAGTCAGTACGGACTTGGTTTCCAGGAAAAGCACCGTGTTGACAGTCATATGCGTATCGGCCTCTTTTCGGTATTCTGCCTTGAATCCTGCCAGTTGTCCGGCATCTGTCACGCCGGTGAGGATGGAAAAAGAGTCTTCCAGAGTCTTGCCGATAGTACGTTTGATGTCGTCATCCGTCACCTCTGTATATCCGTGACGGGTCAGTACGTTGCGGAAACAAGTGACGATTCCGCGGGAAGAATCAGCAAGCGTATAATCAAAGTCGAAAAGATAGGTCGTGTAATTCATTGTGACTTTTTGTGACAAAGATAGTGTAAAGTATATTTTTACAAAATAAAAAAGAGGATTAATCGGAATTTTGTATTACTTTTGTTTGCATGAATTCTGTAGAAAAGTGACAAGATGTGTAAGTGTTTTATCCGGTTAGGTTGTTATACTATACACGTTAACCCTATAATGTTATGAATTTGATAAAATCTTGTTGTTTGTTTGTGGTCTTTTCATCCTTTCTGGCATGCACCTCGCAGGTGTCGGATGTGAAGAGTGTGTCTTATACAGAGTTTGTGAATCCCTTTATCGGTACAGATTTTACTGGAAACACCTATCCGGGTGCCCAGGCGCCGTTTGGCATGGTGCAGCTCAGTCCTGACAACGGACTGCCGGGCTGGGACCGTATTTCCGGATATTTTTATCCGGACAGTACCATTGCAGGCTTCAGCCATACCCATCTCTCCGGAACCGGCGCTGGTGACTTGTATGACATCTCTTTTATGCCGGTGACATTGCCTTATAAGGAGGCGGAAGCTCCGCTCGGCATTCACTCTTTGTTCTCTCATTCGGAAGAGTCGGCAAGCGCTGGATATTATCAGGTGCGTCTGAAAGATTATAATATAAATGTAGAGTTGACGGCCACCGAGCGTTGTGGCATTCAGCGGTATACTTTCCCAAAAGCCGATGCTGCCGTTTTCCTGAATTTGCGGAAAGCCATGAATTGGGATTTTACCAATGATTCTCACATAGAAGCCGTCGATTCGGTAACGGTGCAAGGTTACCGTTACTCTGACGGTTGGGCACGCGACCAGCGCCTCTACTTCCGTACACGTTTCTCCAAACCGTTTGCTGCGATGCAGCTCGATACAGCTGCCATAGAGAAAGAAGGCAAGCGGATAGGGACATCTGTCATTGCACGATTCGACTTTCAGACTAAGGAAGGAGAACAGATTCTTGTCAGTACTGCCATCTCCGGTGTAAGTATGGAAGGGGCGGCACGTAATCTAGCAGCAGAAGTACCTGATGATGATTTCGACAAATACCTGGCTGCTGTGCAGGATGATTGGAACGAACAATTGTCCCGGATAGAAATAAAATGCGATGACCGCGATGAGAAAGTCAAGTTCTATACAGCTTTATATCATTCGATGATTGCTCCTACCATTTACAGTGATGTGGACGGCGCCTATTACGGTCCCGACAAGCAAGTGCACCGGGTAGAGAGCTGGACAAATTACAGTACTTTCTCCTTGTGGGACACTTACCGTGCGGCTCATCCTCTCTATACTTTTATTGAGCCGGAACGGGTGAATGATATGGTGAAGTCCTTCCTCGCCTTCTTCGAACAGAACGGCCGCCTTCCCGTATGGAATTTTCAGGGGGGCGAGACAGATATGATGATAGGTTACCACTCTGTGCCGGTTATTGTAGATGCCTATCTGAAAGGTATTGGGGACTTCGATGCGAAAAAGGCCTTGGAGGCTTGTGTAGCTACTGCCAATATCGATTCCTATCGTGGCATTGGGTTATATAAGAAATATGGCTATGTTCCTTATAATGTGACAGATCAGTATAATTCGGAAAACTGGTCACTTTCTAAAACACTGGAATATGCATATGATGACTATTGTATAGCCCGTATGGCAGAGAAGCTGGGCGATAAGGAGGTTGCGGACGAGTTTTATAAGCGTTCCCGTAATTACCGGAATGTCTACAATCCGGTAAGTTCTTTCATGCAGCCCCGTGATGACAAGGGAGAGTTTATCCGGAACTTCTCGCCGGACGACTATACTCCGCACATCTGCGAGAGCAACGGCTGGCAATACTTCTGGTCTGTGCAGCAGGATATTGACGGTTTGATAGTTTTGACCGGAGGTAAGGAACGGTTTGCCCAGAAGCTGGACAGTATGTTTACTTACAATCCTTCTGCAGATGATGAGTTGCCTATTTTCAGCACCGGGATGATTGGCCAGTATGCGCATGGAAATGAGCCTAGCCATCACGTCATCTATCTGTTCAATGCTGTGGATCAACCTTGGAAAACCCAGAAATATGCAGCCCGGGTGATGCGTGAACTCTACCTGAACACTCCTGCCGGTTTGTGCGGCAACGAGGATTGCGGACAGATGTCCGCCTGGTATGTGTTCAGTGCGATGGGCTTTTATCCGGTAGACCCGGTTGGTGGAAAATATGAAATCGGTACCCCCCTATATCCGGAAATGAAGATGCACCTGCCCGGTGGAAAGACCTTTACGGTACTGGCGCCGGCGGTGAGCAAGGAAAATTGCTACATTCAATCTGTCAAACTCAACGGTAAGAACTATGACAAAAGTTATATTACGCATGAACAGATAATGGATGGAAGTGTTTTCGAATTTGAAATGGGGGATAAGCCAGGTCAGGCATGGTACAGTCCCCGATAACCGGCTAACATATGAATGAACATTTCGACTTGACATATAAATCCCTTTTCCGCAGGTATTATACCAACCTGCTGTTCTATGCCACACGCATTGTGGGGGAAGAAGATGCGGAAGATGTGGTACAGGATGTTTTCGTGGAGCTGTGGAAGCGGAAAGATACCATGAAGGTGGGAGAGCAGATTCAGGCTTTTCTGTATAGGGCGGTGTATACCCGTGCCTTGAACGTTCTGAAGCATCGGGACATTGTGAGTGGCTATGAGGCTGTCATGCTCGAAATCCATAAAAAGAGGGTTGAGTTCTATCAACCTGACAGCAATGATGTGGTGAAACGGATAGAGGATGCCGAACTCAGGAGGAAGCTGTCCGATGCCATCAATGAATTGCCGGACAAGTGCCGGATGGTATTCAAACTCAGCTATCTGCATGATATGAAGAATAAGGAGATAGCTGATACAATGGGAGTGTCATTGCGTACGGTGGAGGCCCACATGTACAAAGCTTTGAAGTTGCTGCGTGATAAACTGGGGTATCTGAACCTGATGTTGGCTCTGTTTTTCATCGGGAAAGTAAGTGTTTTTGCGAGCAGCGTTGTTTTATTATCATAATGAAGGAAAGAATGAATAAGTTGAATGAGGAGATATTGGCCAAGTTCCTTATGGGTGAATGTACGGAAGATGAACTTCGTGAGGTGAACGCCTGGCTGGAAGAGTCGGGTGAGAATGCACGCGAATTGTTCAGGCTGGAGGAGATTTACCACTTGGGGAGACTGGGGGATACTTCGAATACACAAGACATAGAAAAGGCCGAAAAGCGATTGTTTAAAAGGCTGGAACAAGAGAAGACGAAACAATACAAGGTACGGAGGATGGTTGGGTGGATACGGTATGCGGCCGTATTTGTGGGCTTCTTCCTTTTGGGTACTTTCGGCTATCTTTTTTATCAGACTTATAGCCAGCCGGAAACATTACTGGCTGTCACCACTCATGATAAGATTAAGGAACTGAAACTGCCGGATGGAACCAAAGTCTGGCTGAATAAAAACACTACCCTGAAATATCCACATGAGTTTGCAGGGAAGGGAAGAAAGGTTTATCTGGAAGGAGAAGGATATTTTGAGGTGATGAGGAATCCGGAAAAACCGTTTGTCGTACAGAGTGAGGTCATGCAGGTCAGAGTATTGGGAACTGTTTTCAACCTCAAGTCTGACAAGGCTAAGATGTCTGCAGTAGCTACCCTTTTGAAAGGCGAAGTAGAGGTGAAAGGTAATCATGGCGAGGGTATGATTATCCTTGCCCCCGGACAGAAAGCCGAGCTGAACGGAATGACTAGGCGTCTGGTGGTGAAGCAGGTGGATACGGGAATCGAAAACTGGCACAATAATGAGTTTGTCTTTGAGAAGGCTGACCTATACACCATTGCGCGTACATTGGAGAATTCGTATGGGGTGAGGGTAATTCTGGCACCGAACATAGATGTAAGCAAGACCTACTCGGGTACACTGAAGAAAAAAGAGAGTGTGGGGGCTGTGCTGAATCTGATAAAGAATACCATTCCATTGGAGTATAAAATTGTGGGGAACAGTGTTTTCCTCTCCTCAATGAAGTAGGAAGGCCGCACAAATTCGAGATATGACGAGAAGAATTTATTTAATACTAACAACTTTCTAATATTATGCGAAAATTAATCCTATTGTTTCTTTTTGTGAGCACTTCCTTGTGGTTGCATGCCAAGGACTTTACCCGGTATGTCAGTCCTCTTGTCGGCACGCAGTCTACTTTCGAGCTTTCCACCGGTAATACCTATCCTGCGATCGCACGTCCCTGGGGTATGAACTTCTGGACTCCTCAGACAGGTAAGATGGGTGACGGCTGGCAATACGTCTATACCGCGAACAAGATCCGTGGTTTCAAGCAGACACACCAGCCCAGTCCTTGGATTAACGACTACGGGCAGTTCTCCATCATGCCGGTGGTTGGCACGCCCGAGTTTGATGAGGAGAAGCGTGCAAGCTGGTTCTCCCACAAGGGCGAAGTGGCACTTCCTCATTATTATAAGGTGTATCTTGCCGAACACGATGTGGTTACCGAGTTCACCCCTACCGACCGTGCCGTATTGTTTCGTTTCACTTTCCCTGAAAATGATCATTCATACATTGTTGTCGATGCCTTTGACAAGGGCTCTTATGTGAAGATACTTCCGGAACAGAATCGTATTATCGGTTATACTACCCGTAACAGCGGCGGTGTTCCCGAGAACTTCAAGAACTATTTCGTGATAGAGTTCGACAAGCCTTTTACTTATAAGGCTTCTGTAGCCGATGGCGTCTTGAGCGAGAATAAGGTTGAGCAGGAAGCCGGACATGCCGGTGCTGTTATCGGTTTCAAAACCCGCAAGGGTGAAGTGGTACATGCCCGTGTAGCCTCCTCTTTCATCGGTTTTGAGCAGGCTGACCGTAACTTGAAGGAGCTTGGCAATGACAATTTGGAAACATTGGTTCAGAAAGGCCAGGATGCCTGGAACAAGGTGCTGGGCCGTATTGATGTGGAAGGCGGAACCCTTGACCAGTACCGTACTTTCTACTCATGTTTGTATCGTTCCTTGTTGTTCCCGCGTGCATTCTATGAACTGGATGAGGCGGGAAATCCGATTCATTACAGTCCCTACAATGGGCAAGTGTTGCCCGGCTATATGTATACGGATACCGGTTTCTGGGACACTTTCCGCTGTCTTTTCCCATTCCTCAACCTGATGTATCCGTCGGTGAACAGGCAGATTCAGGAAGGTCTTGTCAACACCTATAAGGAAAGCGGTTTCTTCCCCGAATGGGCAAGTCCGGGTCACCGTGGCTGTATGATTGGCAACAACTCTGCTTCCGTACTGGCAGATGCCTATCTGAAAGGTGTGAAGGTGGAGGATGTGCAGACGTTGTACGAAGGTCTCATCAACGGTACAAAGAATGTCCATCCCGAGGTCTCTTCTACGGGTCGCCTCGGCTATGAGTATTACAACAAGCTTGGTTATGTTCCCTACGATGTGAAAATCAACGAGAACACTGCCCGTACTTTGGAGTATGCTTATAATGACTGGTGCATCTACCGCATGGCAAAAGAACTGAACCGTCCGAAGAAGGAGCAGAAACTCTTTGCGGAACGTGCCATGAACTATAGGAATGTATTTGATAAGGAAAGCAAGCTGATGCGTGGTCGTAATCAAGACGGCCAGTTCCAGTCTCCTTTCTCTCCTTTGAAGTGGGGTGACGCCTTTACTGAAGGTAACAGCTGGCACTATTCCTGGTCTGTATTCCACGACCCTCAAGGTCTGATAGACCTGATGGGTGGAAAAGAGTCTTTCGTAGAGATGCTTGACTCTGTATTTATTGTCCCGCCCTTGTTCGATGACAGCTACTACGGCCAGGTAATCCATGAAATCCGTGAGATGACAGTGATGAATATGGGTAACTATGCCCATGGCAACCAGCCCATCCAGCACATGATTTACCTTTATAACTACGCCGGGGAACCTTGGAAGGCCCAATATTGGCTTCGTCAGGTAATGAACCGCATGTATACTGCCGGTCCCGACGGTTATTGCGGTGACGAGGACAACGGTCAGACTTCCGCGTGGTATGTCTTCTCTGCACTTGGTTTCTATCCGGTTTGCCCTGGTACGGACGAGTATGTATTGGGCGCCCCTCTGTTCCGTAAGGCTACCCTCCATTTCGAGAACGGTAAGTCCCTGACAATTGACGCTCCGGATAACTCACCGGAGAACATGTATATCGAGTCTCTCAAGGTGAACGGCGTGGATTATTCCAGGAATTATCTGACGCATGGCGATTTGCTGAATGGCGGTACCTTGAGGTTTGATATGGGCAGCCAGCCTAATATGAAGAGAGGTACGCAGCCGGAAGATTATCCTTATTCTTTCTCGAATGAACTGAAGAAGTAAAGAATAGTAATAATATAGTAAGAAAAGGGTTGCCTCGAAAATAAGTTGATATATCATTTTGTTATTTACTATCTGTATTATAGGTGTTTTTCTTGAATCAGGTGGAAATAATTATTTGCTTCGTTAGTAATATTGAGCAAAATGATATATCAACTTGTTTTCGGGGTAACTCTTTTTTTTAGGATTAATGATAAAAAAGATACTTTTTCAGTAAGTGTATTTTCATTGTCTGTTGTTTTATATAGGAATGCGAGAGAATGAATCTCTCGAAGTAATTTATTGTATAACCTATAAATTGTGTTTATGAAAGACAATTATGCTTTTCGGAGTTCGACGTTCATGCGGGCTTTATTAGTTTTGTTGTTCATGGCAGTTTCTATCCAGTGGGGCTTTGCCCAGTTAAACCTGAATGTGTCTCGCGGCACATTGGGGACAGTCATTGAACAAATCAAGTCTCAATCCAAGTATCAATTTTTTTATGACGACAAACTGGCTGCGTTGCCGGTAGAAAACGTCAAAGTGAACAATGCGTCTATAGAAGATGCTTTGAATGTTATTCTCAAAGGGAAAGACATTTCCTATAAAGTGGAGGATAACATCGTTTATCTTTCTGAAAAGTCTGCTGCTCCTCAAGAGGGCAACCAACAAGGGAAAGAACGGACGATTACCGGAGTCGTGTCAGATGACATGGGACCTCTGATTGGTGTGAATGTATTGATAAAAGGTACCAGCAACGGGTGTATTACCGACCTCGACGGTAACTTTACGCTGACCACTACGGAGGCGAATCCGGTGATTGTATTCTCTTATATCGGTTATACTACGCAGGAAATCCCCGTGAAAGGTAATGCGCCGATTAATGTAATGATGGCCGGAGATACCCAACAGCTTGAAGAAGTTGTGGTTACTGCACTCGGTATCAAGCGTTCGGAAAAGGCATTGTCCTACAATGTACAGCAGGTGAATACAGATGCCATTACTTCCAATAAAGATGCCAACTTTGTGAACTCATTGAGTGGTAAGGTAGCGGGTGTGAACATCAATGCTTCTTCATCCGGTGTAGGTGGTGTATCAAAGGTAGTGATGCGTGGTACGAAATCTATCATGCAGTCTTCCAATGCACTTTATGTAATTGACGGTGTGCCTATTTTCTCTGGCCGTGGTACTGCCGGAGGTAAGGAGTTCGACTCCCAGGGATCTTCAGAACCGATTGCCGATATCAACCCGGAAGACATCGAGTCAATGTCAGTCCTGACTGGTGCCGCCGCTGCTGCCTTGTATGGTTCGGAAGCTGCCAACGGTGCCATTGTCATTACTACAAAGAAAGGTAAAGAAGGTAAGGTGAGCCTTACTGTCAGCAGTAATACTGAATTCACCAATCCGTTTGTGATGCCGAGCTTCCAAAACCGTTACGGTACGGGAACCGGTGGTGTGATGAGCACTTCAGGAGCCATGAGCTGGGGAGCGCCTTTGTCTGCAGCCAATAACTACAATTACAGCCCGAGAGATGATTATTTCCAGACGGGTATTGTAGGAACAGAGAGCATTTCTTTGTCAACCGGTACAGAGAAAAACCAGACGTATGCATCGGCTGCTGCTGTAAACTCCAAGGGTATTGTTCCCAACAACAAATACAACCGTTACAACTTTACGGTACGTAACACCACTACTTTCCTGGACGACAAGATGACTCTGGATTTCGGTGCAAGCTATATTCTGCAGAATGACCAGAACATGACGAACCAGGGTACTTACAACAACCCGTTGGTGGGTGCTTATTTGTTCCCGCGCAGCAACGACTGGTCTGATATCAGCATGTATGAGCGCTATGACGCTGCCCGTAAAATTTATACGCAATACTGGCCGGTAGGTGACGAAGGTATGGTAATGCAGAATCCTTATTGGATTAACTACCGCAATCTGCGCCAGAACAAGAAGGACCGCTATATGCTGAATGCCGGTTTGAGCTATAAGATTCTGGACTGGCTGACTGTTTCAGGACGTGTACGTTTGGATAACTCCAACAATGATTATACAGAAAAGTTCTATGCTTCTACCAATACACAGCTCACCGAGAGCTCTTCACGAGGTCTTTATGGTATTACCAAGACGCAGGACAAACAGTTGTATGCAGACTTCCTGGTGAGTATCAACAAATATTTCGGTGAAGATTGGTCACTCCAGGCCAACGTCGGTGGTTCATTCTCCGATATACGTTCGGATGCAATGAAAACACGTGGTCCGATTGCTGATGGTGGCGATGCCTTCAGCGGCGAACCGGTAGGTTTGACCAACTACTTTGCCATCCAGAACCTGAGTGCCAGCAAGACACAGCGTTTGCAGGAAGGATGGCGTGAACAGACCCAGTCTCTCTTCGCTTCGGCTGAGCTTGGTTACAAGAACACTTACTTCTTGACGCTGACCGGACGTAACGACTGGCCTTCACAGCTGGCAGGTCCCAACTCCAACAGCAAATCATTCTTCTATCCTTCAGTCGGTGGTTCTGTTGTACTGTCTGAGCTAATGCCTAACTTGAACAAAGATTATCTTTCTTTTATAAAGGTTCGTGGTTCATGGGCATCTGTTGGTAGTGCTTTCTCCAGATATTTGGCTAATCCCCACTATGAATGGAATTCAAGTTCCGGCCAGTGGAGTATCACGACCCAATATCCGTTGTACAATTTGAAACCTGAACGTACCAATTCTTGGGAAATCGGTTTGAACATGCGTTTCCTCAAGAACTTTGAATTGGACGTGACATATTACAATGCCAAGACTATGAACCAGACATTCAACCCGCAGTTGCCTGTCAGCGGTTGGTCGGCTATGTATATCCAGACTGGTGCCGTACGTAACTCCGGTATTGAGTTGTCGCTGAATTACAAGAATACCTGGAAAGATTTTACATGGGATACCGGTATAACCTTCTCCAGTAACAAGAATAAAATCCTGACTTTGGCAGACAATGCCATCAATCCCGTTACCGGTGAGCTGTTCTCTTTGAGCACGTTGAATATGGGTGGCTTAGGTGATGCCCGCTTCTTGCTGAAAGAAGGTGGGAGCATGGGTGACCTTTACTCACTGCGAGATATGAAACGTGATGCCAATGGACAGATTTTTGTGGACCAAAATGGAACGGTTGCTACGGAAGCCATAACGGCCCCGGATAAATACATCAAGTTGGGAAGCGTACTTCCTAAAGGTAATTTGGCTTGGCGTAATAACTTCATTTGGAAGAATTTCACAGCAGGTTTCTTGATTTCAGCCCGTTTGGGTGGTGTGGTTTACTCACGTACACAAGCTATGTTGGACTATTACGGTGTGTCCGAGGCTTCTGCCGATGCACGTGATTTAGGTTACGTGTTGGTGAATGGTAGAGATAAGGTAAACCCCGAAACATGGTACGGTGTAGTAGGTAGCGGCACGTCTGTTCCCCAATACTACACTTATTCTGCTACCAATGTTCGTCTGCAGGAAGTATCTTTGGGTTACACCATCCCCAGAAAGTTGTTGAATGATGTGTGCGATATCAAGGTTTCGTTGGTAGGCCGCAACTTGTGGATGATTTACAGCAAGGCTCCTTTCGATCCCGAAAGTGTAGCTTCTACCGATAACTTTTATCAGGGAATAGACTATTTCATGATGCCGGCTTTGCGTAACATCGGCTTTAGCTTGAGCTTTAAATTTTAATACCAAACGATATGAAAAAGAAAAATATTATAAATAAATTGATTGTTGCTCCGTTGGTTATGGGCTTTATGTCCTGTACCGGCAATTATATGGATATCAACTCCAATCCTTATCAACCGGGTGATTTGACTCCGGATGATTATGCACTGGGTTCTGCCATGAGTAACTTGGCAAGTACGGTTATCTCATCAGATGTCAATACGGCACAGTTTACTGATTGTTTGTTGGGTGGACCGTTGGGAGGTTATTTTGCCGATTCAAATGCCGGCTGGTCCAATACAATATCCAATTTTAATGCTACAAATGACTGGACGCGTGTGTTCTTGATAAGTGACCGTATCATTTCAACACTTTACGGTAACTTGAGCACAGTGAAACAAGTATCGGAGAATACCAATAATCCGGTTCCTTATGCCATTGCTCAAATCATAAAGGTTGCTGCCATGAGTCGCGTGACTGATGCGTATGGTCCTATTCCTTATTCTAAAATCGGTCAGGATGGCAAGATTACCATTCCTTATGATACGCAGGAAGAAGTATATAACGCATTCTTCAAGGAACTGGACGAATCCATCGAGGTGCTGACTGAAAACAGAAATGCGGCGTTGGTTGCTTCTGCAGATTTCGTGTACAGTGGTAATGTACAGAAGTGGGTGAAGTTTGCCAATTCATTGAAACTGCGTTTGGCTATCCGTATTGCCAATGTAAGCCCTGCTAAGGCTAAAGAAATGGCTGAAAGTGCAGTGAATCACGAGTTGGGTCTGATTGAAACAAATGCAGACAATGCTACATGGAAGTATTTCGGTACAATTAGCAATCCGTTGTTTGTGGCAGTACGTTACAATGAAGAAGCTTCAGGTGGTGATACCCATCCTGCTGCCGACATCATCTGCTACATGAACGGTTACAACGACAATCGTCGTGCCAGCTATTTTGAGGAATCAAAATGGCCTGGAGAGACTTATGTAGGATTACGTCGCGGTATCAACCTCAGTAAGATGAAGGAGTATTTCATCAATTATTCACGTGTGAAGATTTCCTCTTCTGATCCCGTGCTTTGGATGAATGCGGCAGAAGTTGCTTTTTTGCGTGCTGAAGCCACTGCAATCTATGGTTTCAACATGAAAGGAACCGCTGCTGATTTTTATGAACAAGGTGTCCGTCTCTCTTTCGAACAGTGGGGAGCTACCGGTGTAGACAGCTATCTGGCTGATGAAAGCAGTGTACCTGCTCTTTACAAAGATCCCGCCGGTCTTAATACTTATGAAAAGAACCTTTCAGCCATTACTGTCAAGTGGAATGAAGGGGCATCCAAGGAAGAAAAACAGGAACGTATCATTACCCAGAAGTGGATTGCGAATTGGCCGTTAGGTAACGAAGCTTGGGCTGACTATCGCCGTACAGGCTATCCCAAACTGTTGCCTGCAACCAGTGAAGGTAACTTGAGTGGTGGAATTGTTGATAGCGAGAAAGGTGCACGCCGTATGCCTTATCCTTCTGAAGAATATACAAGTAATACTGAAAACGTGCAAGAGGCAGTAAACAGCTATCTGGGTGGACCGGACAACATGGCTACTGACGTATGGTGGGCACGCAAATAATAACAATAAATGCTGAATAATTATGAAATTATATAAGAAATCATTCAAAGGAATCGCGCTGGCAGCTTTTTCCGTATTGGCATTGTCTGCCTGCTCCGACTGGACGGATTCAGAGAGTATTAAACTGAAAGAACCCGGAATCGACGAACAGTCTCCCGAACTGTATGCCAAGTATCTGAAGAACTTGCAGGAATACAAGAATTCTGACCATAAGATTGTATACGGCTGGTTTGATAATAGTGAGAAAGTTCCTTTCAGCCGCGGGCAGCACATGTCGGATGTTCCCGACAGCCTGGACGTAATTATCGCAACTACTCCCGATTTGGCGGAATTCGAATTGGAAGATATTGCAAATGTACATGAGAAGGGAACGAAAGTATTCTATTCCATCAGCTATGACAATATCTTGAAGGAACATACCGACAAGGTGAAAGAAGGAACAGAAACATCTGCATTCTCGGCTTATCTGTCGGCTGAGCTGAACAGACTGATAGCTCTTGAAGCACCTTTCGACGGTATTGTAGCCGAGTATCGTGGTAGCAATCCTATCTACATGTCCGAAGCCGACAAGGCTGAAGCAAAGGCAAATCAGGATACTTTCTTCGGTGTGATATCCAACTGGAAGAGTGCCAATTCAGGTAAGCAACTGGTGTTCCAGGGGTATCCTGCCAACCTGATAGGCCAGTCTGTGCTCTCTTCTTGTGACCATATCATCTTGATTACAAATGATGTCACGGATGTTGCCCAACTGGGGATAGAAGCGCTTCAGGCCTTGATGGCAGACGGTGTTCCGGCTGACCGCTTCATTGTATCGGCATCTACCGTCTCTCTGGATACAACAGATAAGACTACCGGATATTACAATGCTTTGAGAGCTCTGTCGGAAGCTGCTTATTGGGTGACAGAACCGTCTGCAGAGTTTACAAAAGCTGGTCTGGCTATTGAGAACATGCAGAATGATTATTACAATGCTACCAATACCTATCAATACGTGAGAGAAGCTATCAATATTATGAATCCTGCTCCTAAAAAATAAAAGAATATCATGAAACTGAAAAGTATATATTTAGTATCGATGGCATTATTGGCAGGTGTATTTGCTGCTTGTAATGATAATGACGTTGAGAATTTCGATAATCAGGTGTATATCAACGGCTCGGCGATGACCAGTACTGTGTTGTTGAAAAACACTGTTTCCGATACGGAAGGTTCATTCCGGATTTCAATGGCTCGTCCTGAATCGCAGGATATAACTATTGCCTTGAAGGCGGACCCTTCACTGGTAGCTACTTATAACGCTACCTATTATGACACAGCCGAGGCTCTGCCGGAAAACTATTATACGGTAGAAACTCCGCAGGCTACCATTTTGGCCGGTGCTGTCATTTCAGACGACATCACTGTCAGCTTCAAGAACTTGACGGAGCTGGACCGTGAGAAGGTATATGTATTGCCGGTTACGGTAGACCAGGCAAGCATCGGAGTCTTGAAGAGCTCCGGTACCATGTACTACGTGCTGAAGGGTGCCGCATTGATTAATACGGTTCCTGATATTACCAAGAATCTGGTTTACGTAACTTGGACCAATCCAGATGTAGCCAATAATATGAATAAGCTGACGGCAGAAGCGTTGATTCGTGTAAGCAAGTTTGACAAGATGCTGACTTCCATTATGGGTATCGAAGGTAAGTTCCTGCTCCGCATCGGTGATGCCGGAATTCCTCAAAACCAGTTGCAGGTGGCTACAAGTAGCGGCAATGTGACCGATGAGAGTCTGGTTATTCCGACAAACGAATGGACACATATCGCTGTGACCTACGATGCGGATGCAAAAACAGTTATAATCTACATCAATGGTAAGAATATGCTGGAGACTACTTTGGACTGCGGAGTCGTGAACTGGGGCCAGACCATGACCGATGAAGGTAACGGATTCTGGATTGGCCATTCATACAATCGTGACCGTTGGTTGGAAGGTAATATCTCAGAGGTGCGTATCTGGAACAAGGTGTTGACATCAGCAGAAATCAATGCAAAGGACCACTTCTACCAGGTAGAGCCGGATGCTGACGGACTGGTTTCTTACTGGAAGTTCGATGAGGGCGCCGGTACTGCCATTCACGATTATAGCGGAAATGAGAACAATGCTACTGCAGTGGAATCATTGACTTGGACTGCTGTGGAACTGCCCGCTAAATAATTTAGTTATACCTTAATTCAAATAAAAAGATATTGATTATGAAATATATGAATCATGTAAAATCAGGCTTGCTGGCAATGGCTTTTGCATGTGCAGGAATATGCTTCACCGGTTGTGAAGATGATGTTGTCATCAACACCGGCAACAGTGACAAGCTGGATACTGTGGATGGCGTGTATGGCTATGTAAAGTCTGCCGCCGGTGCACGTGAACTTACTCCGATTTCTGTTTTTGGCGACAAGGTTGCTACCGGACATCTCTATTTTGAACTGAGCAAAGCTGCAGAGCAGGATGTTACGGTGACCTTCAAAGTGGACGAAGACGTTTTGGAGGCTTACAATAAGAAGAATGGAACAAGCTATAAAATGTATCCCGCCGATAAGCTGAGCCTGGCGAACGGTGGAACTGCCACTATCAAGGCGGGCGAACAGAAGTCGGCTTCTGTGGAACTGAATATCAATGCCGGAGGCACAATCGGACAGACTTATGCTGTTGCCGTTTCTGCATCTGCCAATAACGGTGTGGAAGTTTCTACAAACAATCAGGAATATATTTACTTGGTAAAGCCTTTGGCTGCTATTCCTGAGAGTATCAGTAAGGGTGATATACTTACACATTGCTTTGTGGAAGTAAATGACGAGAACATCTTGAATATGGGTGAATATACCATGAAGAGCAACGGAAAGCCTTTCTTTGATGTAGTCAGCATTTTTGCTGCCAACATCAATGTGGATAGCAAGACCGGTCGCGTACATGTTTTCTGCAATGACCAGGTTTCCTTCTTGCTGAGAAATGCGGATAAGTTCATCCGTCCTTTGCAGGCTAAGGGCATTAAGGTGGCTATGACTATTCTTGGCAACCATGACGAGGCTGGTATGGGTAACCTTTCGGAAGCTGCTGCCAAAGACTTTGCCAAGGAACTGAAAGCCTACTTGGATATTTATGGTTTGGATGGCATCGACTTTGATGATGAGTACACCAACTACAACAACTCCAATCCCGGTCCCGGCTTCGAAACACGCTCACGTGCCAACTTCGCGCGTTTGGTTTATGAGTGCCGCCAGGTATTTGGCAACAAGTTGATTGGTGTGTATGAATATGGTTCGCTCGACTCTCCAGACGGTGAGGTAGAGGGTATGAAGGTAGGTGACATTGTGGACTATATGACCTACGGTTACTACCAGAATCAGAATCCCGAGGGAGCCTTTGGCCGTGAAGAGTCTCATTTTGAGAACCTGCCCAAATCCAAGTATGCTCCGCTGCCTTGGAAGATTAATGATGAGTTGAACGGAGGTTGGAGTGGATTTGACAAGAGCAAATTCCAGAAAGTGAAAGATGAAGGTTATGGCATTCAGATGTTCTACAATCCCAAACCGCTGGTGTATCAGTATTATACGTTGCTTTCGGAAATAAGTAAAGTACTTTTTGATGATGAAGTGGAGTGGAGCGGCAAGTACTGGAGCCGTATCGGTGAAGCTTATCAGGGCAAAATGTTGGGTTATGAAGATTTGGTCGGCGAGTGGAAAGTAACTTCCAGTAACTCTCTCTTTACCTATGTGGATGAAGAAGGCAATCCTCGCTGGTGGGATTGGAAAGGCAGTCAGGAGTTTGAGAAGAATGTAATTATAGAGAAGGATGAAGAAGGTACCGGATATGTGGTTTACAACTGGGGTACTTTCCCCGAAATCACCGGTAAGTATCCGATGCATTGCGATTACTATAACGGTGCACTGCTCATCTATCCGCAAACCATTCATGAGGGCGATGCTGAAGACCCTGCTACCTACAAGATGCATTTCGGTACTTACAGCAAGAATTTCCAGTGGAAAGCATATCCTAACTATGATGATTACTATATGGATGGTGCTATTGCTCCTAACGGTGATATGCATATCTATGGCTTGGGCAACAGATGGGCTATCAATCCCTATAAGTATGTAGGCGGTGAGATTGAGACCGACATCTTCCCCGATGTTCCTTACTTCGTGAGTGAGAACTATACGATGAAGAAGGTACGCTGATGCCGTGTTTTCCGTAAACTGAGGTTTCGGAAAACGGATGCTTGAACCTTTTCATACATGAAACAAAGGAGGGCTTTGCTCAAAGTAATAGGGCGGCCCTCCTCAAGCATTCTCATATAACAAGATTCTATTATGAAGCTATACACCTACTTATACAATAAACAATATGAAGAAAAACATGAAATCTAGTTCCATACTGTTGGGTGGACTTTTTCTGCTGGGGGCGGTTTGCAGCTGTACCCAGACGGCACCGGACTATGCGTCTTACGTCAATCCGTTCATCGGTACGGGTGGACATGGGCATACCTATCCCGGAGCGGTAGTTCCCAACGGGATGATTCAGCCCAGCCCCGACACGCGTATCTACGAGTGGGATGCCTGCTCCGGATATTACTATGCAGATACTACTATCAACGGATTTTCACATACCCACGTCAGCGGTACGGGTTGTGCCGATTACGGGGATGTGCTGCTGATGCCCACTGTAGGTCGGCAGGATTACCACTCCATGGGCTCGAAGAGCCAGCAGATGGCGTACGCCTCTGCCTTTTCCCACGAGAATGAAACAGCCGAACCGGGATATTATTCCGTATTTTTGGACCGCTACGGGGTGAAAGCCGAACTGACCTCTACCAAACGTGCGGCGATTCATCGCTATACCTTCCCGAAAGCGGAAGATGCAGGTTTTATCCTCGACCTGGATTACAGTATCCAGCGCCAGAAGAATGAACAGATGGAGCTGGAAGTAATCAGCGATACTGAAATCCGTGGACGCAAGAAGACTGTATATTGGGCTTTCGACCAGTATATCAACTTCTACGCTAAATTCTCCAAACCATTTACCTATACGCTGGTCACGGACTCCATGGCATTGGACGAAGGCGGTCCGCTTCTGCCTACAGCTAAAGCTTTACTGCAATTCCAGACGGAGCCCAATGAGGAGGTATTGGTAAAGGTAGGTGTGTCTGCCGTGGATATGGACGGTGCCCGCAAGAATGTGGAAGCCGAAATCTCCGGATGGGATTTTGACGGTGTGCGCCGTGCTGCCCGCCAGCAGTGGAACACTTATCTTTCCAAGATTGACATCGATACGAAGGACAACGACCAGCGTACCATGTTCTACACGGCACTTTACCACACGGGTATGCAGCCCAACTTGTTTACCGATGCTGACGGACGTTACTTTGGTATGGACTTGAAGCCCCATCAAGGCAGGGTGGACGAGCCTATCTACACCATTTTCTCTTTATGGGACACTTTCCGTGCCTATCATCCGCTGATGACGATTATTGATCCTGAACTGAACGAGGCTTTCATCCGTTCGCTCATCCAGAAGTCCCGCGAGGGCGGCGTCCTGCCTATGTGGGAACTGGCCGGAAACTATACGGGTACCATGATTGGTTATCATGCAGCCTCCCTCATAGCGGATTCTTATGTAAAGGGATACCGTAACTTCGACGTGCAGGAGGCTTACAAGGCTTGCCTCCGTACGGCAGAATACGATACGACGGGTATTATCACCCATCCTTTGGTTGTGCCGCATCTGATGCCGCAGGCCAAGTACTGGAAGAACAAGATTGGCTACGTGCCTTGCGATAAGGACAATGAGTCCGTGGCAAAAGCACTGGAATATGCTTACGATGACTGGTGCATCTCCGTACTGGCAGGTGCCTTGGACGACGAAGCCAACCGCGATAAGTATGCGGCCTTTGCCGAGGGATATAAAGTTTATTTCGATCCGAGTACCCGCTTCATGCGCGGACTGGACAGTGAGGGCAACTGGCGTACGCCTTTCAACCCCCGCGCTTCCAATCACCGTAACGATGACTATTGCGAAGGTACGGCATGGCAGTGGACTTGGTTCGTTCCCCACGATGTGGACGGATTGGTAGAACTGATGGGAGGACGCGACGCCTTCATCGGCAAGTTGGATTCTCTGTTCACGGCCGATTCCAAGCTGGAAGGTGAATCGACCTCGGTGGATATTTCCGGTCTGATAGGTCAGTATGCCCACGGCAATGAGCCAAGCCATCACATTGCCCATCTCTACAACTACGTAGGCCAGCCCTGGCGTACGCAGGAGATTGTGGATGAGGTGCTGCATACGCTTTACTTCAACAACCCCGACGGACTTTCGGGCAATGAAGACTGCGGACAGATGTCTGCATGGTACATTCTGAATGCGATGGGCTTCTATCAGGTATGCCCCGGCAAGCCGGTATATTCCATCGGACGCCCGCTGTTCAACGAGGCGACCGTTCATCTGAAAGACGGCAAGTCGTTCAAGGTGATAGCCCACAACAACAGCCGCGACAACAAGTATGTGCGGAGCATTGTGCTGAACGGCAATAAGTTGGAGACTCCATTCTTCACGCATCAGGATATAGTGGACGGCGGTACGCTGGAGCTGACTATGGGCAGTGAACCGTTGAAGTGACACAGATAATATACAGAAGGGATGAGCCGAAAAAATCATAATCCTATATCGTGGGTCCCCACCGTATATTTCGCCATGGGATTGCCGTTCGTGGTGCTGAACATGGTTTCTGTGCTGATGTTCAAGGGGATGGGTATCGGTGACGCGCAGATTGCTCTGTGGACGTCGCTCATCATGATGCCCTGGACGCTGAAGTTCCTTTGGAGTCCGTTCCTTGAAATGTTCAAGACGAAGAAGTTTTTCGTGGTACTGACGCAGATGGTTACCGGAGCAGGTTTTGCTCTGGTGGCTTTGGCGTTGCAGTTACCGTTCTTTTTTGCGATATGCATTGCGCTGCTGGCAGTGATTGCTTTCAGCGGAGCCACGCACGATGTGGCTACGGATGGTGTCTACATGTCGGAACTGAACAAGCAGGACCAGGCCAAGTATATCGGTTGGCAGGGAGCCTTCTACAATATAGCGAAGATTGTGGCGTCCGGCGGGTTGGTCTGGCTGGCAGGTGCCTTGCTGGTAGGTTTCGGTGGGGTGGAGGGTGCCACAGAGGCAGTCCGCCACGAGGCTACCCGGCATGCATGGATGACGGTGATGCTGATATTGGCGGCGGTGATGCTGCTGCTTGGCTTCTACCACATGCGCATGCTGCCATCGGGCGGTGCGGCCGCATCCGGCGCCAAGTCGGCAAGAGAGACGTGGGAGCAGTTGGTGGCGGTAATCAAGGATTTCTTCTTGAAGAAGCACATCTGGTACTATATAGCGTTCATTATCCTTTATCGCCTTGCCGAGGGTTTTGTCATGAAGATTGTCCCTCTTTTCTTGAAGGCGGAGCGTTCGGCAGGTGGCTTGGGACTGAATGAGCAGCAGATAGGTTTGTACTACGGCACTTATGGGGCGGCAGCCTTTGTGCTGGGGTCACTGTTGGCAGGCTATTACATTTCGCACCGGGGATTGCGGCGGACGCTGTTCTCTCTGTGCTGCATCTTCAATCTGCCTTTTGTAGCGTATACCCTGCTTGCCATGTACCAGCCGGAAAGCGGGTTGCTGATAGGTAGTGCCATCGTGCTCGAGTACTTCGGTTATGGTTTTGGTTTTGTGGGACTGACTTTGTTCATGATGCAGCAGGTGGCGCCGGGAAAGCACCAGATGGCACATTATGCCTTTGCTTCGGGCATCATGAATCTGGGTGTGATGTTGCCGGGCACAATCAGCGGTTTTGTCAGCGACTGGTTGGGGTACGAGGCGTTCTTTACCTTCACGCTGTTTGCCACCATTCCGGCGTTCCTCATTACGTACTTCATACCATTTACGTATGCCGATGAGAAGAAACAACAATAACCAATTAATAATATAGAGCAATTATGAGCAACAAAATCACAATGCCTTGGGAAGAACGGCCGGCAGGCTGTAAGGATGTAATGTGGCGTTATTCGGAGAATCCCGTAATAGACCGCTACCATATTCCGTCGTCGAACAGCATTTTCAACAGTGCGGTGGTTCCGTTTAAGGATGGTTATGCCGGTGTGTTCCGTTGTGACAACCGGGCGGTGCAGATGAATATCTTTGCCGGTTTCAGCAAGGACGGCATCCACTGGGAAATAGAGCATGAGCCAATCAAGTTCAAGGCCGGGAATACGGACATGATAGAGTCCGAATATAAATACGATCCGCGCGTGACATGGATTGAGGACCGCTACTGGATTACGTGGTGCAACGGCTACTACGGCCCCACCATCGGCATCGGCTATACTTTCGATTTCAAGGAGTTCTTCCAGTGCGAGAATGCTTTCTTGCCTTTCAACCGCAACGGTGTGTTGTTGCCTCAGAAGTTCGATGGCAAATATGCGCTCTTGAGCCGTCCCAGCGATAGCGGACATACTCCTTTTGGCGACATCTACATTAGCTTCAGCCCTGACATGAAATTCTGGGGCGAACACCGCCATGTGATGGCTCCTACGCCTTTCCCCGAAAGTGCCTGGCAGTGTACCAAGATAGGGGCAGGTTCGGTACCGTTCCTCACGGACGAGGGTTGGCTGATGTTCTATCATGGCGTGATAACCACTTGTAACGGTTTCCGTTACTCCATGGGAGCAGCTATTCTGGATAAGGACAATCCTGCCAAGTTGCTCTACCGCACCCGTGAGTATCTGCTTGCGCCGGCTGCTCCATACGAACTGGCAGGCGATGTACCCAATGTGGTGTTCCCTTGCGCAGCATTGCAGGATGGAGAACGTGTAGCTGTATACTACGGTGCAGCCGATACGGTAGTGGGGCTTGCTTTTGGCTATATCCGCGAGATTCTGGAGTTCACGAAGCGCACAAGTATTTTGTAAGCACCAAGCAGTTGGCGGGTGCTTGGTATTGCTGAAAAGCGTCTGCCGTAACTGTCTTATACTTAGTGTAATGTCACTGCAAAGATACTGCATGCTTTTTGCAGTGCTACTGCAAAGCCGTTGCAGCGCCACTGCAAAGCTGATGCAGCGTCACTGCAAAACTGTTGCAGCGCTACTGCAAAGTAGTTTGCAGTGTCACTGCAGACCGTTTGCAATAACTTTGCAGAGTGCATGCAATGACACCGGCATGGGTAGCGTGCTCACTAACTAATAAAGAACAAATCCTTACTATATTATGAAACGACTGATTACTTTCTGTATCATCTCCTTTGGAATGCTCACGGCATCTATGGCTGCGGAGAAGCATCCTGCGGACTATGTGAATCCTTTTGTCGGTACCACCAACTTCGGTACCACGAATCCGGGAGCCGTCTGTCCCAATGGAATGATGTCCGTAGTGCCCTTCAACGTGATGGGTTCGGAGGACAACAAATACGATAAAGATGCCCGCTGGTGGTCTACTCCCTATGAGTATCACAATTGTTTCTTTACCGGATACTCGCATGTCAATTTGAGCGGTGTGGGCTGTCCGGAATTGGGTTCTCTGCTGCTGATGCCCACTACGGGAGAGCTGTCCGTAGATTATAAGGAATATGGAAGCCGCTATAAGGACGAGCAGGCATCCCCCGGATATTACAGCAACTTCCTGACCCGCTACAATGTGAAGACGGAAGTGACGGCAACTCCTCGCACGGGTGTGGCGCGTTTCACCTTTCCTGCCGGGCAGAGCCATGTGCTGCTGAACCTGGGCGAAGGCCTGACCAATGAATCGGGAGCTTTTCTGCGCCAGACGGGTAAATGCGAGTTTGAAGGTATGAAGCTGCTGGGTACTTTCTGCTACAACCCACAAGCCGTTTTTCCCATCTACTTTGTGATGCGTGTCAACAAGCAGCCCGCCGCTTCGGGCTACTGGAAGAAGCAGCGCCCCATGACCGGTGTAGAGGCCGAATGGGACCCCGATAACGGACGCTACAAACTTTACACCCGCTACCAGAAGGAACTGGCGGGAGATGATATCGGCGCCTATCTTACATTCGATACCGAAGAAGGCGAGCAGGTGGAAGTACAGATGGGAGTCTCTTTTGTGAGCATGGAGAATGCCCGCCTCAATCTGGATACCGAGCAGCAGGGAAAGAACTTCGGTCAAGTGCTGGAAGAAGCCCGTCGCCGCTGGAACGATGACCTCTCGCGCATCCTTGTGGAAGGAGGTACGGAAGAGCAGAAAACCGTTTTTTATACGGCACTCTATCATACGCTGATACATCCCAATATCCTGCAAGATGTGAACGGGGAATACCCCGCTATGGAGAGTGATAAGATTTTGACTACCCAAGGCGACCGTTATACCGTCTTTTCTTTGTGGGACACTTACCGCAATGTGCACCAGCTTCTTACGCTGGTATATCCCGAACGGCAATTGCAGATGGTGCGCTCCATGCTCGACATGTACCGCGAACACGGCTGGCTTCCCAAATGGGAACTCTACGGACGTGAGACGCTGACCATGGAAGGTGACCCTTCCATTCCCGTCATCGTCGACACCTGGCTGAAAGGTCTGCGCGACTTTGATATAGAACTGGCCTACGAAGCCATGCGCAAGGGAGCCACCCTGCCGGGAGCGGAGAATCTGCTCCGACCGGACAATGACGACTACGTGTCATTGGGATATGTGCCCCTGCGGGAGCAGTATGACAATTCCGTTTCACATGCCCTGGAATACTATATTGCCGACAATGCCTTGTCGCGCATAGCCGCTGCGCTTGGCAAGAAGGAGGATGCCCGTCTGTTCCACGAACGTTCGCTGGGCTACAAGCATTATTACTGTAAGGAGTACGGTACTTTCCGTCCTATCCTGCCTAACGGTGAATTCTATGCTCCTTTCGACCCGAGGCAGGGAGAGAACTTTGAGCCGAACCCCGGATTTCACGAAGGTTGTGCCTGGAACTATACTTTCTATGTTCCCCACGATGTGAAAGGGCTTGCCCGGCTCATGGGTGGAAAGAAGCCGTTCGTAGACAAGCTTCAGCGTGTGTTCGACGAAGGACTGTACGACCCTGCCAACGAACCGGACATTGCATACGCCCATCTTTTTTCTTATTTCAAGGGTGAGGAGTGGCGCACGCAGAAAGAGCTGCACCGCCTTTTGCAGAAGTATTTCAAGAATGCCCCCGACGGAATTCCCGGCAATGATGATACCGGAACGATGTCTGCTTGGGCTATCTTCAATATGATGGGCTTTTATCCGGATTGTCCCGGAGAACCGGCTTATACGCTGTCTACTCCGGTATTTGATAAGGTGACCATAAAGCTCGACCCTAAGTATTGGGGACGCGACCAACTGGTGATAGAGACGGAACGCCCGTCGGCAGAGTCGCTTTATATCCGTGAAATGGAACTAGGAGGAAAAAAACTGTCCCGATATCGTATCACTCATGAAGAACTGGTGCAGAGTGGAAAACTGCGATTTAGTCTTCGATAGGTATTGTGAGTCAGGATAGCATCGGTGATGGTTTAGGTTGCCCGTCGTTGACAGAGTTCATGTCAGTGGCGGGCTTTTCTATGCAGGTTGGCTTCCGGCAGGTTGATAGGGTATTTCGAACCAGAATTCGGAACCTTTCCCCGGAATAGAGCTGACGCCCACTTTTCCGTTCATTTTCTCGGCAATCATGGTGCAGATGGAGAGTCCGAGACCCGTGCCTTGTTTAAAACTGTTTAGCTTGACAAAGCGTTCGAATACATCCTTTTGCTTTTCAGGAGGAATGCCGCAACCGGTATCACGGACAAAGAAGCGAATCCTGTCTTCTTGCGGCAGGTGATAACCAATGTCGATGAAACCTTCTTCCGTATGCTTGAGGGCGTTTGACAGATAGTTGTTCAGTACTTGTCTTACCCGTTTGGGGACTGTGTGAATAATACAGTAATCCGCACCGGGCAGGAGACGTATACTGACTTCGGACGGAAGTTTCAGTTTTGCCATCGTCTGCATTTCATCAAGCGTCTTGTTTACATCCATATCTCCTTCTGTGAATTCGAGAATGCCAGCTTCGATGCGTGACAGGTCGAGAATATCATTAATCAGTTGCAGCAGCAGTTGGGTGTTTTCTTCGATGATATGTATGTATTCCTTTGTATCTTCGTCTTGTATATAATCGGAAAGTATGGAGGAGAATCCGACGATGGCGTTTAGCGGAGTACGTATCTCGTGGCTCATGTTGGCGAGAAAAGCCGATTTCAGGCGGTTGGCTTCTTCTGCTTTCTCTTTGGCTGCCAGCAGTTCGGTGATGTCCAGTGCAGAACTGACAATCCACCTCTCTTTTCCTTTGTTGTAGGACACCAGCGTTTTGTGAAACGACAGAATATACTCTCTGCCTTTGGGATTGACAAAGTGTTTGATGTAGGACTGGGGAATTTCCGACTCTTCAACTTCTTTGTCTGTCTCTTGGATGAAATTATCTTGCATTAGGGGTTTGAACTCCTCTTCATAGTGTCCCACAATATCCTCAGCGGGGACTTCCATCATCTCTGCCGCTTTTTTGTTCCATATCAGGTAACGTCCTTCATCGTTTTTATCTTTTACTGTAGTGGCGATGGGGAGGTTCTCCAGAATACTTTCAAGGAAGAAACGGTATTTTTCGTTTTCCCGGCGTTGGACTTCATCTTCCGTAATGTCGCGTATGAAGGCTATGACATAATTTCTGTTGAGGTAGACCATGCGCACTGCGATATATAGTTTCTCACCACTTTCTATTCTTATCTTTAGGGTCAGGCTGTCCGAAGTGCGGGTATTCAGTACGCGTAACAGCGACGTCATGTATTTCCGGCATTCATCGGCGTCTGTCACTAAATTATTGATATTTAGAACTCCCGGATTCAGGAACGGAAGTCTGTTTGCCTTTTCGGTAGGTGTATTAAGTAGTTTTACGACAATACCTTGTCTGTTCAGCAGATATACTGGAATGTCTATTGCCCGGATAATCTGTCTGTTCAGACTTTTGTATTTATGATTTATCCAGTATAGAAAGCTTGCAGATGTAACGGCAATTAACAGAAATAACTGTACTTCTCCAAATAATGTAAGATGCATACGCGGTGTCTTTCATTTCGTCTGTCCCCATTGACGAAGGTTATTATATAAAAAGCGCGAGGACTGTTATTGTCTATCTGCATTCGAGGCTCTGGAAAATGCCCACACCGTTAATAGACAACAGCCCCCACGCCTAAGTATATAATAACATAGACGTGAAGAAACTGTTGCTATTATCCTGCGGTGTTTAAGAGAATTTTCCAGATTCCGAATAGCAGGGATAATAACTTTCGCTTCTTGCGTTCTTATCGAATCGAGTCAAAAGTGACGTTATCACTATAACAGCCAAGACTTTGGTGCAAAAGTAGTATATTTTTCGGGATGTACGGTATGATGAGGACAATAAAGTGTATATGCAAACAAAGCGTGATGGTATTTGACCGTCACGCTTTGTATAGTCTGCCATTAAAAGTTGTTGTTAGAGAGAATTGTTAGAGGATTTATTTCATGGCTTCTATGGTATATCCTTGTTGTTTCAGAAGGTTCAACACTCCATTGTCTCCGGGCAGGTGTCCGGCACCGACTACGAAAAGGGTGGGGGCTTCCGTCATGATGGCAGGCATCTTTTCAACCCATGCCTTGTTGCGGTTATCCAGCATGGCTTCCATCTCACCGGGCAGCGGGTCGCATGAATTGCCGTCGCGCTCTTCCATCAGTTGCAACATGGCGTCCAGGTCTTGCTTTTCATAAGCGGTAATCAGGCGTTTGCTTTGGTCGATACCTTTCTCAATGTCGCTGATGGCGCAGTAGAGGAGGCTTGCCTGGCGTTGCAGCGTCTGGCTGTTGAACAGAATGTCTATTTGTGACTGGGCTGTTTCCAGACCGCCAATTTTCTTGCCTTGCTGTGCGGCCTGCTGCTGGAAGTAAGTGTCAAGCTGTTCTTGCGGGTTGAAGCCCGGAGTGTGTTTCATGTAGAGCAGGACGACAAGCTGCTGGTTGATGGCAGCCGGTTTCAGTTGTGCCAGCATGGCAATGTCCACCATCATGTTTTCCTTGATGGCTTTGCCTACTTCTTCGTATTGTTCGGGAGTAAAGAGGCTTTGCAGCGTGGTGTCTTTGGGCATCATCATCTGCTGTTGCATGCTTTGCATGAAGGCGGGAGTCGCCATTTCGCTCATCACAACTTCCCCGTAGACTTGGGCGGTTTCGCTCATGGCCTGCGGCATGGCGGCAATGCTGTCCTTTATACTGAGTGGAGAGAGGTGATAAGTACCGAAAATATAGGATGGTTTCTCTAATCCTTTACCGGATACTTTCCATAAAAGTTGTGCATTGGCGCTCAGCGCAATGCTGATGAATAAGAGGATGCCTAAAAGTTTCTTCATTGTTTTCTTCTTTTAATAGTTTCTGGACTATCAGTCGGGACAGAGTAAAGAAAATCACAAGAAGGGAAAAATTAGTATTATTTTATTCTTCCTCCGCAGAGCCAGTGTTGGGTGTAATATTTTTCCCGGAGGTTGCTGACTATGACTCCCTGGCTGGTGCTGGCATGTATAAACTTGCCGTCCTTGAGGTAGATGCCTACGTGTGCCACTTTTTTGCGGGAAGCACGGCTGGTGAAGAACACCAAATCTCCCTCACGCAAGTTGCGGCGGGAGATTTTACTGCTCTCTTTCAGTTGCCCGTCTGTGCTTCTCGACAGACGGGTGTGGTAAACTTTCTTATACAGTTGCGATACCAGTCCGGAGCAGTCCGTTCCACGTTTGCTGTCGCCACCTGCGCGATAGGGGGTGCCTATCCATTCGGAGGCATGGATGTATAGCTTGTGGTTGTCCTGCAGTTCAATATCCACTCCCAAACGGACGGATGCCTGCGCCAGGGCTTTGTAGTCCAGGCGTGGCGCGGAAGTATGGCAGGAACTTAAGCCTATCAATATGATGGTAAGAGCTACTATATAAGAAAGATATTTTTTCATGCTTCCGAATTTTTTTCTTCTACCGTTTTATCTTCTTTTTCCGTTATTTCTTCTACGGCTGCTTCTACTACCGTTTCTTCTACCACGGCTTCTTCCTCCACACCGACGTTGAAGTAAGCTTCCAATTCCTGCTCGGCAGAGTTGTTCTCATTTCGTATATCGCGGATAATAACACCGTTTTCTAACAATGCAATACGTGGACAAACGTCCACTGTGTGATTCAGGTTATGGCTGGAAATGATGACGGTGGCTCCGTGCTCTTCATTGTATCTTTTCAGCAAGTGTTTGATTACAGACTGTGAACTGGGGTCAAGGAAGTTGAACGGTTCATCCAGAATCAACAGTTGCGGGTGATGTAGCATAGCGGAGATGATGCCGATTTTCTGCTTGTTTCCGGCAGAATAGTTGCGTATGAATTTTTTCTGCCCCATCACTTCGCCGTTCATGAAGCGTTCGAAGGGAAGCAGGCGTTCGTCTACCTCCTCTTTCTTCAGACCGTACATCTTACCGATGAAGTAGAAGTATTCTTCGGGGGTGAGGTAGTCTATCAGGAAACCGTCGTCTATAAAGGCTCCCGTGAAGTTCTTCCAGTCCTCGCTTTTGCTGACGTCAATGTCATTGATGGTTACATTGCCCCGGTCTGCCTGCAGTAAGTCAAGAATAAGCCGGAAGAGGGTGGTCTTGCCTGCACCGTTGTTGCCTACCAGTCCCAGCATATCGCCTTGCCCGATGGTGTAGTTCTCTATATCTACGGCTTTTTTTGTGCCGAAATTCTTTTGTAAATTGTTGATGCGTATCATGTTAGTGATTGATGTTTAATGATTTCTATTTCTGTCTACTGTCCCTGAAGCCTTCCATATTCTTGTAGCGGCGTTTCATGAGTCGGTGATATACATTCATCAGCCAGAATTTGGAAGTGGCGATGAATGCCACGCCGATGCCGATAAGTATCCAGGGGGTGACCTCTTTGCCAAAGATGGCATTCAGTGCAAAAAGCAGCAGTAAAGGTATGCCGAAAGCACCTCCTGAAATCAGATTCTGCAGACCGGTGCCTATATTCTGCCGGCTGGTCATCTTTGAATTCAGGTCGGTAGTCTTGTTGTTGTAGACTGCCAGTTGGAACAGACAGCAGTATACGGCTCCCGGAATGAATATCAGCCATGCAATGCAACCGAGTACGGATACCTTCCCGGTAACCATACCGGGAATCATTAGAATCGTAGGAATGAGCAATGCAATGCTGTACAGTATGTATTTGGCACGCAGCAGCGAGTAGATAGATTCCTTGCGGCTCATCAGTCCGTCAATGTAATTGCCTTCGTAACCCATCAGTGTGCTGAGGAACATGATGCCGAAGATAATGTAATTATAAAGGACGAAGAAATCTCTCAGACCTCCGTCATACACATCGGAAAAGCTAATGATACTACTGAACATTATCACTACACCGGTGATGGAATAGAGCGAACGCTTACAAATCTTGTTGCGTAGCAATAACTTGAGTTCCAGTCTCATGTATTCGCCTATTTCGCCGTAGCGGTCGAGGAATTTGTATTCGGATACATGTTTTATCCGTGTATCTTCCACTTTGTTCAGTTCATTGTAGATGAGTTTCTGCATCAGGGTGCGGTTGATGAACCACATGAGGGCGATGGCAGCCAGTACACCGATGAATGACAGTATATTGCCGGTAATGAACCCTTCTCCCAGATTGACAAAACAGTCGAAAAGCGGACTGTTGTCCGGAATGAATAGTGCGGCGGCAATGCCGCCATATACTACTACCGGTAATGCCAGCCACCAGATGCGCTCACCCATCAGTGTGCGGCACAACAAGAACCAGTAGTTATTGAATACCATCAGCAGCCAGATGCCAATGCAATAGGTCAGCACACCACTGATTCCATAGAATTTGGTGACGGTGATGATGGAAAACGGAACAAACAGAAACAGCCAGAACAGATTGAAGCCATCCAGTCCGGAACGGATCAGCAGGAAGTCTATAAGACGATTCCGTTTGATGGGAAGCAGCAGGTAGGGCTTCACTTCCTGGGTGGGTGTTTTTTGGAAAGGCAGGCGTATCAGGAAATCCAGCACAAGGACAAATATCAATCCGGAGTTCATTACGTGATAGGCTTCTGTGGCACCACCGTCAAAGGCGAATGCAAAGGTCGTACCGAAGAATATCAAGTAACCGGCCCAGAAGACGAACATGAAGTACATCCAGAATTTTCCGAATTTACTTTTTTCGTACATAGGATTTCGTTTTTCTGCCAGTTTTCCGTGCTTGCGCAGATCTAAGAAAAGACTCATAGTATTTGTATATATAGAGTTTGTATAAAAAAAGCTGCGCTGCCTTTCATCGAACAACGCAGCCTTCTGTGTGTATGGCTCTCTTATTCTTTGTCAGGAGTTTCAGGACTGATCATTGATACCTCAATCTCATTCTTCTGCTTGAACAAGTCGTCGGTGAACTTTTGGATGTCCTTCACGGTGATGCTGTTGACAATCTGTTCGTAATCCTTTATCGGATTCATACCGGTGAACAGGTATTCGTCAATGCTTCCCAGCCAGTAGCTGTTTTCCTTCAGGTCTTCGGCGTGTTTTTTCAGCATGAACTCTTTCACTTTATTCAGGTCTCCTTCCGACGGACCTGCTTTGGCGATGTTGTCGAGTTCTGTAAAGATAATCTGCATCAACTTTTCTCTTTTTGCCGGAGCGGTTTCGAATATAATTTGCAGAAGGGCCTTTTCTTTCGGATATTTGCTTAACTGGCCGCCTACATATACACCGTAAGTGCCACCTTCGTCTTCACGTACCTTGGCTGTATAAACCAAGTCAAGAATCTGGCTGGTCATATCCAGCAGGATGTCATTTTTCAGGTCGTACTTGCAGTCACCGTTCAGCAGGACAAAATTTGACGCTTTAGCAGTTTCCTGCTTCCTTACGAACTCATTCTTATAAACTCCCTGGCGCATGTCGACTTTATTGTCCTTGAATGTTTCCTTGCGGTTGATGGCAGGCAGTGAACCCAGGTACTCGGCGATGAGTGGTTTCATTTCCTCCACATTCACATTTCCTACAAAGATAAAGGTAAAATCGCTGGCATCTTTGTAGCGGTCTTGATACATGGACAGAATCTTGTCATAATCCATCTTGTCAATCATGTCCGCCTTTATTCTGGCTCTTCTGGGATGGTGCATGTAAATACCGGCCGAGACAGAGTCACTGAACGCCACCTGGGGATTCATTTCCATATTCTGCAAAGCAGCTTTGTTGCGGTTCTTGTAGGATGCGAAGGCATCGTCGTCACGGCGTGGAGCGGTGAACGTCAAGTAAGTGAGCTGCATCATTGTTTCGAAGTCTTTCGGTGAACAGCTGCCATTGACGGTTTCTGTCTTGTCACCGATACCATAGCTGACGGAAGCTTTCTTGCCGGCCAGAACTTTTTCCAGGTCTACGGCACTGAAATTACCCAGACCACCGACACTCACTGCATCCAGTCCGTTGATGTTGATGATTTCCGAGTCGGGGAACAGGGAACTACCGCCTAGGCTGACTCCCTTCATGCGGATTTCGTCTGCCTTGAAATCTGTCTTCTTGATAATGACCTTGACTCCGTTGGAGAGTGTCAGCGTTGTAGTGCCGAATGTATCATCTGTCTGCTCGGATACAATCTTTCCGCCTTTCGGGGCTTCGGCCATCAAAGGTTCATCCGACACCTTGTCTACGTAGGCAGTCAGTTTTTCAGCTTTAATATCTTTCAGAATCTTCTTGATTGCATCTTCTGTCGGCATTTTCAATCCTTCCTTATCCGGACCGAGAATTGCGACTACCTGGTTACTGTCTGTCACGAGGGCTTGCATCATCTGGTTCAGTGCGGCAACCGGAATGGCGGGAGCTATCTGATTGATGATGGCGTATTCGTTTTCGATGCCCGGAATCGGTTCGTTATCGAGGAAATGACGGACATATTCATCCACGTACTCTTCATTCTTGCGTTTGTCACGCTCGTTATAAGCAGATTCCAGTTGGCGCAGATATTCGGCACGGGCACGGTTGTATTCCGTTTCCGTAAAGCCGAATTGGCGGGCGCGTTCTGTTTCGCGCAGGAGAGTGGCTATTCCATTTTCTATGGCATCTTCCTTGCAGACAACGACACCGGTGAAGGCATCTTTGGTTTTGGCAACAAAGAAATCATCGTCATAAGTGGCGGCATATATATAAGGAGGATTGGCGGTCTGTACCAATTCGTTCAGACGCGCATTCAGCATATTGTTGATGAGCGTGGTTGCATAATTCTGTACCAGATAGCCCATGTCGCCTTTCTGCTCGTCAGGAGTGGCTTCGTGCTTGTTGAAGATGAGGGCTTGTACATTGGACTGTTCCTTGTCCTGATAAACCAATACAATAGGCTCCTTGTTGTCGTTTACCGGATAGTACTCGCGTTTGGCAGCATTGGGCTGGGCGGGAATATCAGAAAACATTTTCTTGATTTGGGCTTCGATGGCGTCCACATCTATATCGCCAACTACCACAATACCCTGAAGGTCCGGACGGTACCACTTTTCATAGTAGTCTCTCAAAGTTTGCGGTTTGAAGTTCATAACGACCTCCATCGTTCCGATAGGGAAACAAGTGGCATACTTCGTTCCTTCGAACATGACTGGAAGCATCTTCTCCTGGAAGCGTTGTATGGCGCTCATACGGGTGCGCCATTCTTCGTTGATGACTCCGCGTTCTTTGTCTATTTCCTTCGGGTCCAGGGTCAAATCGTTACTCCAGTCGTGCAGAATCAGCAGGCAGGAGTCGATGGCTCCCGGAGTAGTGACCGGCACATTGGAAATGTTGTATACGGTTTCGTCTACGGAAGTATAGGCGTTCAAGTTCTCACCGAATTTCACCCCGATACGCTCCAGGTATTGCTTCAGTGCATCACCGGGGAAGTGGGTCGTTCCATTGAAACACATGTGTTCCAGGAAGTGGGCAAGGCCGCGCTGGTCGGCTTCTTCCTGAATGGAGCCTACCTTTTGGGCAATGTAAAAGTCGGCCCGGTTTGCAGGCTGGCTGTTCTTGCGGATATAATAGGTCAATCCGTTGTCCAACTTTCCGATACGGACATTTTTGTCGACCGGGATAGGCGGCATTTGCTGTGCAAATACCTGCTGAAAATTGCAGCAAAGAATTAACGCTACAATCCATAAACCACGTAATAGATGTTTCATATTATTATGAATTTAAATTGTTCTTGAACTATCTGTCGGACAGCCCTTGGATAAATCACAACTTCTGTTGTTTTTTTCGGATTCCATTCCGGATAAATGGAATTTATCTGACTGCTTCTCGGATGCGGACCAATTTGGTCAGCAGGTCTTCCAGCAGGTCGAGTTTCAGCATGTTGGCGCCGTCACTCTTGGCTACGGCGGGATTTTCGTGGGTTTCGATGAACAGTCCGTCTACACCTACGGCAACACCGGCTTTGGCTACGGTCTCGATAAGTTGCGGCATACCTCCCGTGACGCCACTGGTCTGGTTGGGCTGTTGCAAGGAGTGGGTTACATCCAGGATGACGGGGAAACCGAAGGTCTGCATTTCGGGGATGCCGCGATAGTCGATGACTAAATCCTGATAACCGAAAGTAGTTCCGCGTTCCGTCAGCATGACGTTCCTATTGCCTGCTTCCACTACTTTATCAGCCGCAAAGCGCATGGCAAGCGGAGAGAGGAACTGCCCTTTCTTGATGTTGATGGTTTTTCCGGTTTTGGCGGCGGCTACAAGCAGGTCTGTCTGCCGGCAGAGGAAGGCGGGAATTTGCAGAATATCCACATATTCGGCAGCCATGGTGGCTTCTTCGGCGGCATGAATGTCGGTCACGGTAGGTACTCCGAAAGTGTCGTGTACCTTTTGCAGTATCTTCAGCGCCTTTTCGTCACCGATACCCATAAAGGAATCCAGACGCGAACGGTTGGCTTTACGGTACGACCCTTTGAATACGTATGGGATTTGCAGTTTTTCTGTGATGGTCACGATACGTTCGGCAATGCGCATTGCCATTTCTTCTCCTTCGATGACACATGGACCTGCCAGTAGGAAGAAGTTTCCGGCAGGATTATTCTTTAATTCAATCATAGGTTGTTACTGATTAAGTATTTTCAATTGGGTATAATCAATGTTATTGCTTCATGCAGTACGCTGATGTCCAGTGGAAAATGACGGTCGAGAATACGTCCGTCCAAATCGACAGAGGCATTTTGCGCACGCAGCACTTTTACTTTTTGCGTACGGTAGGGCATCACTACCTTATGGTTCAGAATCCGCCCTTGGATAAGCATCCACAATCCCGACCATAGTTGCAGCAATTCGGGACGGTAAATGACGGAAACATCCAGCCAGCCGTTATAGGGCACTGCACTAGGCGCTTGTCCGTATCCCCACGCACTGCCTATGCAGACAGTCATGATGCGTCCGCGTATATGCTCGCCGTTTATCTTGAGATGCATGCGGTACAGCTTCCGTTCGAAGATAATGGATAGCAGTGCCATGAAGTAAGAGAGGAACTTCACTCCCCAGAAACGCTTGCACTGGTCGGTGATTTTCACGATACGGGCTCCCAGGCCTATGTTGATGGCATTGAGAAAGTAGCGTGTCAGATGCTTTTCACCGTCGTAATAATAGCAGGTACCCACGTCTATTTTCCGGCGGCGGTTGTTGATGATGCAATCCACCGCTTTCTTGTAATCCGAACTCATTTCCCAATAGTCGGCAAAGTCATTTCCTATACCATTGGGGATGATGCCGATGGCTATATTCTCCTTGTCTGGTGCATTGGAAAGCATGATGCCGTTAATGACGTCATTCAGTGCGCCGTCACCGCCTACTACAACAATGGTGCGGTAGCCGTTGTTGGCGAGGATGCCTGCCAGACGCTCTACCGAACCGAACCCTTCGGACTGCACATAGTCGTAAGGCACACCTTTGCTGTCTATGTATTCTTTGATTTCTTTCCACCGTTTCTGCACTTTCCGTGTTCCGGCTTTGGGGTTGTATATCACTCCCAACTTTTCGGGTTCTGCACTCATGATTCTATTTACAATTTGACTATTTACTATTTACGATTTAAATCACCCGGTCACTTTATCATTTCATCATCCTTCCAACTTCTTCTTTACAAAAGCTATCTTTTCTTCCATCGGCCACCGGGCATTCATCCAATGGATGGTAAATCCACGCCGTTCCATACCGCGGAACCAGGTCATCTGGCGTTTGGCAAACTGGTGGATGGCTGTTTCCAGTTGCGTGAACATCTCTTCATAGGTCAACTTGCCGATGACATAAAGTGTCAGATACTTGTATTCCAGTCCGTAATAGATGAGGTCATCCGGTTGGATGCCTTGCTCTATCAGACGTCGCACTTCGTCTATCATTCCTTCTTCCAGGCGCTGGTGCAGGCGGCGGGTGATTTTCTCCCGACGCAATTCCCGGTCGATGTCCACACCTATGATGAGACTGTTCATCTGGGGGAAGGAACGTTCGTCTACTGGGGTATGGGCATAATACTCTTCGATTTCGATGGCTCGTATGGCACGTTTGGCTGTGTCCACGTCCGTGGTATTGTGCAGGCTTTTGTAACCTTTCAGTATGTCGGTCAGTTCTTCCAGCGATTTGTCTGCCAGACGGGTGCGCAACTCGGGATTCTCGGGTACGGGCAGCAGACGGTAGCCTTTCAGTACTGATTCGAGATACATTCCGGTTCCTCCACATACAACGGGCAGGCAACCTTTTTGTTTAATAGTCTCGTAAGCATTCAAGAAATCACGCTGATACTCGAAAACATTGTACTTATAGCCCGGGGCGGCTATGTCGATGAGGTGATGGGGAATCTGTTTCCCGTCGACGGTATAGTCAGCAAGGTCTTTGCCGGTGCCTAGGTCCATCCCCCGGTAGATTTGCCGTGAATCGGCACTGATGATTTCCGTATGGAGTTCGGCGGCCAAGGCGGCTGCAAATGGAGTCTTTCCTGAAGCGGTAGGCCCTAATATGGCGATTAAATCATAGTCTGGCATATATAAGTTCTTGTTAATCTCACTACAAAGATAGTGCAAACCGAATGCAGAATAAAATGAACTCGTTCATTTTTTATGCTGAGGTGCAGCTTATCTTCGTGTTAGTGCAAAGATAATGCAAACTGGGAGTATAATGGAAAGAACTTGCTCATTTTTTTACGTGATGCTATACCTTCTTTTCTACTTTGAAGCAGAAAAAGTGAAAAAGGACGTGAAAACGAGCATTAATCTTATTAAAATGTGTTATGAAACATGCTTTTTTTCTTGGAAAGTTTGTCAATGTCCCAAAAGTCCGTACATTTGCAATGTGTTTTTCATAGTATTAGATTTAAGGTTAACAAAGGTTGGAGTACAGCGGTACTCCTTTTTTTATGCCCTAAACTGAACTTTGGCACTTTTTTTCTATATTTTTGCACTATATATTGAATGAACAAACATATTCACTTCTTATGAAGCTCTGTATATAGCTACGCTCAACGAATAGCCCTGCTTGATAAAGCTATTCAGCTATCTGGCAAACGATGACCCGTTTGCCACAGAGATTGTGTATCCTTTTATTCATGAATTTGCAGGATGGCATGCTGTACTTGTACAGTGTGTTGTTTTGTGCTATTTTATTGTTGAGCAATGCATTATACATATAAACAGATATGGCTTATCAACTTTCCGGTAATGATGAGCATTTTGATGGAGCAGCTGATAAATATAACCGATGCTGTTTTCTTAGGTCACGTTGGCGAGGTGGAATTGGGAGCATCTGCCATTGCGGGGATTTATTATTTGGCGGTCTACATGCTTGGGTTTGGGTTTAGTATCGGATTGCAGGTGATGATTGCCCGAAGGAATGGAGAATGTGACTATGGTAAGGCTGGGAAGATATTCTTTCAAGGTTTCTTCTTTTTATCGGGATTGGCCATTTTGCTTTGTCTGCTGATGCAGGCAAGTTCTCCTTTCATATTGGGAAGGTTGATTTCCTCGCCGGAGATTTATCGGGCTGTAATTCAATATCTGGACTGGCGCAGTTTCGGTTTGCTGTTTTCGTTTCCGTTTTTGGTTATCCGTTCTTTTCTTGTGGGAATAACATGCACTCGGGCATTATCGTGGGCTGCTGCCGTTGCAGTAGTGATTAATATTCCTTTGAATTATATTCTGATAATTGTTGGAGGACTGGGAATATCGGGAGCTGCCATTGCTTCTTCTCTGGCAGAGATGGGTTCTTTGGTGATGCTTCTTTTCTATGTATGGCTGAAAATAGATAAAGGGAAATATGGATTGAAACCGGTATATGACGGAAAGCTGTTGGTGGATGTGCTGAGCTTGTCGGTATGGAGCATGCTTCATGCCTTTATCAGCGTGGCTCCGTGGTTCTTGTTTTTTGTGGCGGTGGAACATTTGGGTAAAACGGAATTAGCCATTTCCAATATTACGCGAAGTGTATCTGCTGTCTTTTTTGTAATAGTCAATTCTTTTGCGGTCACTACGGGTTCGCTGGTCAGTAATGCGATTGGGGCTGGAGAAAGGAGGGCTGTTTTCATTATCTGCCGTAAGATACTGAGGTTGGGCTATTCTGCTGGATTTCCACTGATAGGGGTAGCTGTATGTTATAATCGCTTGATAATAGGAATCTATACAGATAACGAACTGTTAACAGAGCAGGCTTTCATCCCTTTTGTTGTGACGTTGCTGAATTATACCTTTGCCTTGCCAGGCTATGTATATCTCAACGCAGTTGGAGGGACCGGTAAAACCCGGATTACTTTTCTTTTCCAAGTGACTACCACTGTCGTGTATCTGGGGTATCTTTATTGGTTAAGCGCTTGCACTCATGCATCCTTGGCTATTTACTTAACGGCAGAATACCTTTTTGTGATTTTGCTGGCACTGCAATCGGTTTTCTATTTAAGAAGTAAACAATATTAGAAACATATCGAATTATGATGACTAAAATATATCCGCGTACGGGAGATAAGCAAACCGTATATCTTAATGCTGTTGTAAAGGATCCTCGAATAGAGGTTGGTGACTATACTATTTATAATGATTTTGTAGCTGACCCTTTGTTGTTCGAGAAAAACAATGTGCTGTATCATTACCCCATCCATCAGGAGAGGCTGGTTATTGGTAAATTCTGTTCCATTGCTTGCGGTACGAAATTTCTGTTCAACTGTGCCAATCATACGTTGAAATCTCTGTCTACTTATACATTTCCTTTATTTTACGAAGAGTGGGGATTGAAGAAATCGGACATAACGGATGCATGGGATGACAAAGGAGATATTATAATAGGTAATGATGTTTGGATTGGTTATGAAGCGGTGATAATGGCTGGTGTTCATATAGGAGATGGGGCGATTATTGGTGCACGTGCTGTTGTGACTAAAGATGTTCCCCCTTATACAATTGTAGGGGGAACTCCTGCCAAAGAAATCAGGAAACGTTTTGATGAGGATGTGGTGAAGAAATTATTGCGGCTGCAATGGTGGGATTGGTCGATTGATGAGATACGCTGTTACTTGCCGCATCTTGTACAAGGCTGTTGGGATAGATTTCCTTAATAATCCATCATCAGTGAGTTGCCGGTCTTGCCTCGTGAAATGTCAAGGTTAGGCGGTGCATAGCTCTGGTTACAGCTACATAAAGCATACTCTTGTCAATCTCCGAACGGTAATTTCTCTCATCCGTCTGTGGAATAATGACTTCGTCAAACTCGAGCCCTTTTGCCATGTGGGCAGAGGTGATGACGATGCCTTGCACAAATGCGGAGCTTTGACTTGATAGGAAGCTGATATCATTGGCATATGATTTCAGCATATCTGCCATCTTCCTGGCTTGCTGCTCCGTCTTGCATATGATGCCAAGAGACTTATATCCGGATTTCCGGTAAGTGGAGATTAGCCCCATAATGCCGGACAGTTCTTCTACGGCACTGCCGAACTGCAGGATTTGTGGCTTTTCTCCATGCCGGGCAACCGGTTCCAGCTCTGCGTTAGGATGAATCTTTTGCGCAAAATCCGTAATCTCGAAGGTGGAACGATAACTCTTACACAATTTCATGATTTCACTTGCAGTAAGTGACTTTTGGATAGTTTCTGCTGTGGATGAACCATAAGGATTCACGGACTGTCCTGCATCGCCCAACACGGTTTTCCGGCATGGAAAGAGTTTCTGTATTACCTTGTACTGTATGGGCGAATAGTCCTGCATCTCATCTATCAACAGATGTTTGACTCTGAATGGCTGGTTCCCGTTTCCCTCCAATGCCAAGTGTAGGTATGCCAGCGGTGCCAAGTCTGAGTATTCGAGTGTATGTCCCTTTCGCATTTTGAACATTCCGGGATTATTTGTCCATTTAAAGAAATCTTTGTAGACTTGAATGTCGTTATTGCCTGCAAACATTAGTCTGATTTCTTTTTTCAAAAGGTTTCTGCCGGTGGTGGTTACCGTAAAGGTGTATTGTATTTTCAACATATCCAGCATATAATCAGCCATAGCATCAAATCGTCGGCGTATGGGATAACGGTTGAAACGTAGGTACTGTTCTTCGATAAACGGGGCAGGTATGGTGATGTATTTGGTCAGCTTCACGTCTGCTGCCTTGAAGTAGGTGTTCTCTATGTGGAGGATAAACTTGTCAAGCTCTGAAATGAAGCCGAAAGAGGCTTTATAGGCTATTCTGTTGATGAGGCTTGAGGATGGCTTTTCTAACAGTTCATTCACTAGCCCGAAGTATGTTTGGTACTTATATTTGTGTTCCAACACTCCGGAGAGTATTTGTTCCATACTGGTTTCGGGCACGGTTTCTTCCCCAAGTTCGGGGAGGACGTTGGAGATATAATCGGAAAACACTTTGTTGGGGGAGATAATCAGAATATCTTTTGATGAGATGCTGTCTCTGAAGGTATAGAGCAGGTAGGCTATGCGGTGCAGGGCTATGGATGTTTTTCCAGAGCCGGCCACTCCTTGAATAATAAGCGTGCGGATATCTTCGTTGCGGATAATCCGGTTCTGTTCCCGTTGGATGGTGGCAACGATATTTTTCATCTTGTCATCTGCATTGGAACTTAACTCTTTTTGCAGAATGTCGTCATGGACGGTCAGGGCACTTTCAATCATAAATTCCATTTTGCCGCCCCGAATTCTGTATTGGCGTTTTAGGGAAATTACTCCTTTAATCTCTCCCGATGGAGACCGATAGCCTGCTTCTCCTAATTCATGGTCATAGAACATGCTCGAAACGGGTGCTCGCCAGTCATGGATAAGGGTAGCTCGACTTTCCGGGTCATAGAAGGTATGGATACCTATATAGATAGGCATCACTTTGCTGTTTTCTTTCTTTTCCAAAAAATCAATTCGTCCGAAGTAAGGAATGGCAAGTATCTTGGTGAGCCGCTTATGCTTGTTGATTACACTTTCCCCCAAGGCAAAATGGTTCAGGATGCTTTCGCGCATGGAGCGTATCTCGTGTGGGTCGATGTCTTTGTTGAACCAGATATAGTCTTTGTATTCTGCCAAGGTGTCGACGTGGTCTTTCACGGATGCGTCGGTATTACCGATAACCTTTTTCAGAAAACTGATTATTTGCTTTAAATATTCTTTCTCTTGTTTCTCTGTTTGATTGAATGCCATAATTAGTTGTTGCTAAAAGGTAAGACAGTGTGCAAAATTAGTGTATTGTATCAAGAAGGGAAATGGCTATTTATAGCTATATACTGGGAAGTTTTATATCTTTGCACATTCAAAAAAGTGGAGGTAAATGGACATTCATGAGCTTGCAAGGCAGAATCAGCAATCTGCATGGAAAGTATTGGAAGATACCTGTATTATTGAAGCATGGGAGCGCATTGGAGCAACCGTTCATTTGGTGGGCTCACTCCGTACCGGGCTGTTGGCGAAAAGTAGGGATATAGATATCCATATTTATACCGATAGGTTGGATGTAGGAGAGAGCTTTTCGGTCATCCGGGAACTTGCGGAACGGTTGCCTTTGCAGGAAATACAATATAGGAACCTTATCCATACGGAGGAAGAGTGCATGGAGTGGCATGCTTTATATAAGGATAGAGAACAGAATACTTGGAAGTTTGATATGATTCACATCCGGAAAGGTTCCAGGTATGATGGTGTTGTAGAAAAGGTGACTGCCGCTATTGCGGAGCGCCTTACTCCTGAAATTAGGAAAACGATATTGCAAATCAAATTCGATGTGCCGGATGGTGTAACGATTCCAGGTATAGAGATTTATCATGCTGTCTTTACGGGAGGTGTCCGCACTTATAAGGAGCTTGAAGAGTGGCGCAAAACAAATCAGTTGGCGGACAGTCTCGGTTGGCTTCCGTAATCTTAGAGGTAGATACCAAGATTTTCTACTATATGGATGGCTTCCATTATATTGTTGGCATCTAACTTGCTTAGGATGTTTTTCCGGTGATTGTTCACAGTATAGATGCTCACTCCCAGCTGGTGAGCGATTTCCTTGCTTAGAAAACCTTGTCGGATGAGTCGTAATATTTCTTTCTCCCGGTTGGATAATTGTTTGTCAGGAGAAACAGTGCATGTTGGAAGCATCTCTCCCGTTTTTCTGTTCACCACCGTCCGTTTGATTCTTTCGATAGGGGTCTGGTCGGGAAGTATGTCCATTACTCCCATGATTATCCAGGCTTTACCATTCCGGTCTGTTTCTATGACTTGTTGCCGGCTACTTACATTGATATACTGTTGCCGTGCATTCAACATACGGAATTGAAATATTTGCCGGTAGTCATTTCTTTCTTCCGGTGGGAGTGAGTAGATGAACTGTCCATGCTCGATTTGGCATTCCGTGAGTTGCATTCTGTCATCAGGGTGTATTCTCTCTTCCAGTAAATCGCCTTGTTGCCTGATTGTCTTTATCCAAGTGGGATTGTATCCGAAAAGATGGGCAAAACTGTCGGATGCAAAATCGTATCTCTCTTTAAATACGTCAACTGTAAAAATACAGCTCTGACTCATTTGTGAGAACGCTTGCACGGATATTCTTTTCTTGTTCCATAAATCATAGTCCACATCGGGACCGCTAATCTGCTGTCTTGCCCATAATTCTTTGGGAGTTGTCTTGTTGGTAGTCATGGAACAAAGATAACTGATAATTTTCTTTTGAGTTTTATCTTTTACGGGATAATATTATTTCTAAGAATATGTTGTAGGGTTGGATTAAGTGGCTACCTTTGTAGGCCGTGTCATTGGGGACGCCGTGAATGAAAAGCAAACGAGTAATAAATTCAATATGTGATAAGATGAAAGATATACCGGCAGACAGCTTAATAAAGAATTATTTTCCTGTAGATTATATAGATTCTTTTTCTAAAGTGATGGTCACTGGGCAGGCTTTGACACCGGAAGATTTTCGCAATCTTGCCTTCAGCCGATTTCCTAAGTGGATTGGTTGGCTCATGAATTTCAGGAATGCGATTGTAAAGCCATTAGGACTGGATACAGCAACCAGATTTACAGATATGGTCTTGGATAAAAATCTGCATGAAGAAATTCTCGGAATGCCGGATAAGCATCTTGATTTCCATGTGTCCATGTGGTGCGGGGAATATCACGAAGGAAAACAAGAACTTCGGATTACTACTGTTGTGAAGTACAATAATTGGCTGGGAAGGGCATATTTCTTTATTATCAGACCTTTTCATGGGATAATAGTAAAGTCTATCTTAAAGCATGTTGCTGGGGATAGGGGGGGAGTGGGTGTAAATAAATACTCCCATTGAAATATTATCATTTCAATGGGAGTATTTATTTGAGTGGTGCCACCAGCAACCGAAAATGGTTTGATATGGCACTATCTTTCAGTAAGTTATATCTTTGCTACGATGTAAATCCCTTGAATAAGGTTTTCACAGCTTTGCACCGTTTGACATCAACTTGTATCTTGGGTACGATTTCTGAATACAAAGATAATTATTTTATTCTTTTGATGACATATTCTTGTAAAGAATCTGATTCCTCTGCATATTGGGCTAATATAGATATAGCATTATTATCTCCAATATTTAAATTCACTTTCTTTTTTTTCAAGCAAGAGGGTTTTCCTCCTTTTAGTTCTTCAATGATTCTTTGTAAAAAAACAACTAAACAATGCATCTCATATTTTCCACGTAGATTTTGTACAAGATCTCTAGATATTTGTTCTTTTGCGTGATTTAACTCATCTTCATTTGGTATAGGTGCTTTGTCTTTAAAGTCGTTAAAAATAGAATTTATGCAATATAATTGCGTTACACTTCTATCTTCAAGATTATATTGCAGATAGCCTTTGGGCAATTCTTTATCTAATGATAATTTCAATTCATGGCTTTTTCTTTTAACAGCAAAATACCATGAGTTAAAAAGTAAAATACTAGCATTATATGAATTCTGAAATTTTAAATAATCCTCTTTGATTTTTTGAAAATCTTCGTCTGATGAATTATATCCCAATTCACATTTTAAAATTCGTTCTAGGCATTTATCATTACAATAAAAATTTTCAATTGCATAACATGGAGTTACATAGAAATTATTGTTTATGTACTCTAATTCATTATCATCATAGTCTTTATCTATAAAGAACCCTGTAGAATATCTATTATATTCATTTTTTTTTGAAAGATATTTATATATGCCTTTCACGTTGGACTTACCTTTACATTTTATTGGTTCAACTTCTTTATTGGAGATTCTTTCTATACGCATAGAATAATAAGGGGCATCTTTGCCCTCAAAAAAAGCAAAAAAAGCATTAGGATTGTTGTTTTTGCATAAATCAAATTCCAGATAAAGCTTTGCAATAGAATTATCTCTAGCTTCAATATATTTATCTTTTTCGTTCATTGTCTAATTTACTACTTGACATAAATTCACTTAACCCAATAGTATTTTCTTCAAATTCATTTTCAAATATGAAAGGAGAATGGGTGACTGCTAATAGAAAATCACATTTATTTGACTTTATTATATCAGGAATTAAATTCCTCTGCCAAAATATTGATAGAGATAATTCAGGCTCATCAATCAAAAAAATAAAATCTCTTTGTGGTTCTAAAAAAATTATAGAAAAGAGTGAAACTATTTGTTTCTCTCCTGAACTCAATACATTAAGATCTATGTCTTTGTTATTACTATCATTAATTTGTCGAAGTTCCAATTTTAAATCGACTTCGTTATAAATAAACTCCTTTTCATGCAAATAATTGTTACATACACTAACAAAATTTTTTATACCTCTATCATAAATGGAGTATGAATCATAAATATTTAGCAGTTGAGATAATAAATATAGCAATTGCTTATTGTCTCTATTATATATTTTTCTACTTTCAATTAAGTCTAAAACGAAATTTTTATCTTCAGGGTCTAAGCCGACTTGTTCCCTACTTAGAATTGTTTTGATGGTTGAAATATCTTCTGCTTTTATTTTAATATTATCTGGAAATCCCTTGATTTCTTTCTTTAATAAATCAGTTGATAATGCATCTAATTTTTCTCTTGATATTTTTGTGATTTGATTTAGTATAATTCGTATTCTTTTTTGAACATCCGTCATGCCAAAATGTATTAATTTGGACATTGAAATTATACTATCTTCATCTTCATGCATTGATATATGCCACATATCATCATCGTCTTCTCTTTCTTTTTTAATGGCACTAATTAAATTTTGAAGATCTTTTTCAACTCTTCTATAAGTTGGAAAATATAAAATTCTACTATCAATTTTCCGTATATCTTCTACAAATAAAGGTATTGATTTATTTTCTGTACGTTGTGTAATAATATCTATAATTACATCATAGATATATGAGGATGGAGCATTAATAGAAAGCCCTGTCTTTTCTAGATAGGATTTAATTTTTAATATTTTATCAAATTGTGTATCAGATTTGCCATCTACAATTTTTTTTAAAGATAAAATACTATTGTCATCTAGTAATTTATCTATATGATTATATATCCCACTTTTTCTATTTCTTTCTCTATTTCGATTTACATATCCTTGTAAATCGGTTTTTGTAAAACTATAGTTTTTTTCATTAATCCTAATTTTAATTTCTGAGAAATTGATATTTACCAATTCTTCAAATTTTAAACTTAATAGATAATACAGTGTGTTCAATACTGTTGTTTTACCTAAACCGTTTTCTCCAATGTAAATTTGCACTTTATTGGTAAAGGATAATTTTACGTCTTTACCTCCAAAGAGTCCTAAAATTTCAAAATTCTCAACTGTTGGCTTCATATGATTTCTATTTAAATTAGAAAGTATCCTCCATTTTTTTGTGCTCCTTTAAATTCTATCAACTCTAATTTGACCAAAGAATTTAAATAGCGCTTAGTGGTAGGCACACTTCTTTCTATTAATTTTGCTATCTTAGATGAGTTAAGTCCTGGATGCTGTTTGATAATGTTTAGGACTTCCTGCTCCTTTGATTTTACAGTATCATTTACAGTATCATTTACAGTATCATTTTTGATACTAATCCCTCTTTTAAATACAGCTGTAAACATCCCCTCCGTATGAAATTCCGGTTCGGGTAGATTCGCTTCCCTCATAGCTTCCTGCATACGAGGAATACCGGATGCCACTCTTTCAACCAAGTGCATACGGGTAAATAAACCGAAAATTAGCGGATTACGTGTCATGCTTTTATGCCCGAAATCTTTAGCCACAACAGGTAGAAGTCCTCCGGGATTGGAAATCTCTACCCGGTCGTCAAACATTTCTATCATAATGCTTGCACCTTGTTCGTAGTAATCACGATGTGACAGAGCGTTTATAATGGCTTCTTTAAATACGGTCAAAGGTATTTCCCAAATTTCTTCTCTTGGTCCTGTTCCCTCTATTTTATAGGCAACTTGCAGTTTACTTTCCAGCCAAGCCATAGCCTGTAGATATTGTTGGTATAATGAACCTCCGAATGTTTTATCATCTATAATATAGACTTTATTCGTCCCCTTGAAAAGAACACACCTTGTAATAGAGTGTGGAAACTTTCGTTCAGGTTGTTTTCCAAAGAACATCGCCGCACCGTTCTTTGCCGTTCCATTCTCGGTAAACAGTTCCAAGTTCTCAAATATTTGTTTGTCGGGTGTGGACGGACTTAGTTTGGCTTCTGTTCGGAAATCCTTAATCATCTGTTCGTCTGCATCCATGTAGATATTGAACCAATGGCAGGGTATATGGTCGAAAAAGATTTTGTTACACTCCTGAAAGAAGCTGCGCATTTCTTCGGCTGTGTGAAGTTTCTGTGAGTTTGCCCCCTCACGGACATAGATAGAACCGGAAAATATATAAGGTTTATCCTTGCCGGACGGAACATCAATCACCCAAACGGTTTTATTCACAAGATTTACGGAATACAATTCACAGTGAAGTGCAGGAGATATTTCGCTGATAGAACCTTGAATGGCAGAACGCTTATCGTTTTCTAAGTTAGTATCTACCACTTGCCCGTTATCATCTACTCCAATAAGCAAATATCCTCCGTCTGCATTGGCGAAAGCACATATTTCCTCTGTCAGGTCACGAACCTTTGAAGGAACACGAACTTTAAACTCCATATTATAGCCCTCTCCACTGTCAATGAGTGATTGTATGGTTTCTGTATTCAGCATAAGTTTTTATGACAATGATACAAAATTAGTTATTATGAAAATTAATCAATTCTCGTTTTCTTCAGCCATTTTTTTATATCCCCAATCAACCAAATATTTAATGAATGGAATAAGCTCCTTGCCTGTCTCGGTTAAAGAGTATTCGACTTTTGGGGGAACTTGGGGATACATTTCACGATGAATCAAATTATCCATTTCCAACTCTCTCAAGGTTTGTGTGAGCATCTTTGTACTTATGTCGGATATTTCACGGCTCAGTTCACCATATCGCATAACCGTATGTTTTGACAGAGCCCAAAGAATACGTCCTTTATATTTCCCTCCTATCCGTTGGAAAGCAAAATCAAGCACACAAATATCTTTTTTAATGTTCTTATTCATTTTTATTTGAGCACATTAATTTGATAATCAATATTCGATACCTTTTAGTCTGTATCATACTAAATTGTACATACTTGATACAAAGATAGTAAACATTTAACTTTGTGGGAAATATTAAAAGCATAAAAATGAAAAAACAGAAAGCATTAATTCTTATAGACCTCCAAAATGATTATTTTGAAGGTGGATTATATCCACTGGTAGGCAGTTTGGATGCTGTATTAAAAGCGCAAAAACTTATACATAATTTTAGGTTAAATTCCCTACCAGTTATATATATACGGCATATTTCATCTAGACAGGATGCAACTTTTTTTCTACCTGATACTATAGGGGCAGAAATACATAGCAGTGTTGCTCCGATAAAAAACGAAGATATAATTATTAAACATTCTCCGAACAGTTTTTATCAGACAGAATTAAATAATTTGTTACAATCTAAAAATATCACAGATGTAGTTATTTGTGGTATGATGACACACATGTGCGTGGATGCTACCGTAAGAGCAGCTAAAGACTTGGGATATAAATGCACTATAATACAAGATGCTTGCGCTACTAAAGCTTTAGAATTTCAAGACTTTAAGGTCGAAGCAGAAAAAGTGCAAGCTGTTTTTTTAGCTGCATTAACACCATTTTATGCCACTGTTAAATCGACTGACGAGTACATAAAATCATGTTTAACACTTTAAATTAAAGAAAATGAAAAGAATCCTTGAATTGAGTATATTTCAGTTGTTATCTGAATATACTCAACACAAAGCATCTGTTGCAGAGTTGACAGATGCTATCAATGAATTGACTGCTTATTTGGTAGAAATAAGTACAGTAGAACAGGATTATGCAGTTCTATTACGTTATTATTCAATGGGATTAAACAGGCTCAAATTGTATCGTATGCAATTTGGGCAAAAGGAAAATACCCTTTATGCAATTTATTGATGAAGCAATAGGAATAATAAATACAGAAATTTATATTATAAGGTTACGAATTAAATATCCCGAACAGTTTAGGACACATTTTAATACACAACCACTATCTCCTCTCTACTTGGCTGATAAAACAAACTTGATTGACATCATGGAAATGGTAAGCGGTCTGTTCCTCTCCAAAGACATCGTGTATCAGAACGGTAAGCCCGCCTACTTAGTGGACTTGGCGAAAGCCTTTGAATGGCTGTTCAACATCAGGATAGGCGACTGTTACCAAAAACATGAGGACGTGATAAGACGAAAGCCGGGCAAACTGACCGGGTTTCTTAATGGACTGGTAGAACTTATCAAAAAGGAACATGACAAGAAAGGATATAGATAACCAGTGACTTATGATTTATTTATAGGGGATTCCATTAGTTCCCCTGTAATTTCTTTGCGTCCGTTTTCTGAACTTTGCTTCATCAATCGATTGACAGACCATAATGTATAATCAGAAAAATGAAGCAATCATGTATATAGACAATGACGATTTCAGCGTATGGATGCAGAAGCTGTACGCCAAACTGGAAGAACTCTGCAAGGATGTACGGGTACTGCGCAATGCCGACAGGGTGCTGCCTGAAGATGACAACCTGCTGGATAATCAGGATTTGTGCCTGCTGTTCAAAGTAAGCATCAAGACCCTGCAACGCTACCGGGCTATCGGTGCGCTGCCGTACTTCACAATCAGCGGAAAAGTGTACTACAAGGCTTCCGATGTCCGGGAGTTCATCAAGGAGCGGTTCAGTGTCACCACGCTACGCCAGTTCGAGAAAGAACACTGCACGAAGAAAAAGAAGTGAATTAGAAAGCCGGGGCGGTTCTGCTCCGGCTTCGCTTTGGGTTTATGGTTTGCCCAGCTTGTCGGCTTGCTCCTTTAGCTGCTCGGCTTGCTCGTTTAACAGTCTTGCCCGTTCCAACGCTTCCGCCTGTTTTCTGCTACGGTATTCAAAGCCTTTCACCGAATCGGTCAGGCTTCGGATGAAATCGTTGTCCCGTTCCCGGCTGAACTTCGTTTCCAGCAAATCAAGGCTGCTGCCGTCTGCCTTTCCTTTCATCAGGATATAGCGGTATTTTATATCGTTGTCCTGTAACCGCTGCATTCTTTGTATAAAACGTACATTCAACACAAGCGACACAAGACAAATGATTATCCCTGCTGAAAGAAGAAAGAACTTGGATTTCAAATAGGGAGTTACCCGGTATGTCAGTTTGTCGTACCATGAAACGGGCGTTACTTCTCCGGTCAGTGCTGTATCATCAACCGGGAACAACACCTTTAACCGCTCCTTGAAATATCGGTGCGAGGTCACGATAAGCCCCTTTATATCTTCAAGGTCTTGTTTTTGATTCCCGGACTGCCCTTTTCTGATACTGCCGATTTGGTTTAGAATTTCTTGCACCGTGTTTTCAGGAATGCCGGATTTACTTTGCATATCCGAAATGCGCTGTTCGATAACATCCAGCCTGTTAATCGTTTCTTCCCGGCTGGCTGGCGTTACCTGCTTCTCTTGCCGTTCTTTCAGTTCCGTAACCATAGAGAGAAGCCCCTCTAAAATTAAATTTTCTTCCATGTTCCTATAATTTTAAGTGTCGTTTCTTTTTCTTCTTTTTTCTTTCACCGGGATTGTCGGGCGTATCAGTATCATCAGCCGGAGAGGATGAAACGGAGAATAGACCGCTCAAGCCTGCCAGCAGCGAACTGTCGGCTTTGTCCGGTGTCCGTGCTGGCTCCTGAATAGGTACGGAAACTATCTGTCTATTGTTTCCGGTAGTGTTCAGCCTTGCATCCCCGAAACATTTGTCCAGTTTGGAGAAACTGAAACTGCGGTCTATCTCCGAGCCTTTGAACGTGTATTCACCTTTGGAAAAGGATATGCCCTGCACTTCGCCAGTCTGTCCCCTGTACTTGAAATGAATCCCGATACCCTTTTCTGCCAACTTGGTTTGTAACTGCTGCCAGTTCCTTGATTTCCCGATTTCATCCTTTATGGTATTGTAAATCTCGTATTTGGATTTGTCCGGTTCTCTCAAATGGTGCTGCTTTACATGCTCCTTGCCTTTAGCGAAATAAAGCCCGTGTTTGGCTTTCAGCTTCTTGCATACCTGTTCGTTGCGGTACATGTCGTTCCTATCCGAAATGGTCTTGCCATTGTTGTCTATGCGGTTGAACACGATATGCACGTGCGGATGTTCCCGGTCTTGGTGGCGCACGATGATGTACTGCGTATCAGTGATTTTCATTTCACGCATGTACTCCTGCGCAAGCTGTACCATTTTCCCGTCTGTCAGCTTGGGTGCGTCCACCGGGGAATAGCTTAGCGCAATATGTCCGACAGGCTTTTTCAGGTCGGGGTTCATCCCGGCTTGCAGTATGAAACTGCGTATGATGTCCCGGTTGCTTTCCGCTAACACTCCCTCCGCATGAAGCAGGGTTGCCTGTTCCTTGCCGAGTACATAGTTCACGCAGCCTTTAAATCCGCTTCCCTTTCTTATTTTTCCAATCATCCGACAGTTGGTTTATGATTTCGACAATCCTGTTTTTGAGTTTTACAAGTTCCACCGCCACCAGTGCGAACCCTCCGGCATTCGCCCGGTGCGCCAGCTGGTTGATGTTGTTGGCTTCGCCCGCCAGCTTGCGGATAGTGTCCGCATCCTGCCTATTCAGCCGGGGCGTTACCTCTGCCGAAACGACCGCCTGCCGGACGTACTCGCTGACACGCAGCCCGGCTTCCCCGGCTCGCTTCCTGATTGCGTAGAACTGTAACTCGGTCAGTTTCGTGCTGACTACCCGGTTCTGTTTGTCTATCCGGCTTTTTGCCGGGCGACCTCCCGGTTTGTTCCTTATCTCTGTCATACGTTTTTGCTTTTAGGTGGTATTTTAAAAATTGCGACCAACGGGAGAAATTTTCTTTGCGTTAAGCAAAGCAAGGTGTTTCGGTCTACCGAAACATAACCTTGCTCTCTCTAATCACACAGTCTGTCGTCGGTTCATGCCGCCAGCCTTGCAGGTCACATCCTTAGCCCTCTCTTTCTTTTTTCACCCGGATTTTGTCTGTTGCCCTGCTCCGGCTGGGGCTTGTCGGTAACTGTCAAATCTTGGGATTGCTTCACTTTAAGGCTACGCAGATAGTCGTTCAGGTCATTGTGACCGCTGTACAGGTGTGATGCGTCACGTACACGCCATTTGTATTCCTGCCTTATGGCTTCAACCGCTTTCCTGCCTGCCTCGTCATTGTCAAGCATACAGTGTATATGCCCGTAACCAGCCAGCGGATATAAGGCTTTATCCACGTTGGCGGTGGAGTTCAGGATAACGTAATCCTGCCAGTCGATACAGGGCATACCCGGGCTTTTCTGTTGCCGGATAGTGAGGAATGAAAGATAGTCCATAAAGCCCTCGAACACGAAACAGGTATCTCTCGGTTCTCCCTTTTGCCTTATGTGGGTGATGTCTTTCGATGTGCTGCCCTTGAAACGGGGATTGCGAAGCTCGTAACCTCCTGAATCATTCCTGAACGCCAGCGCAAAATAAGGCTTTCCACCGATGCGGTAATACATTTCCTGCACGTATGGGGCTGCCGTTCCGGGGGAAATCCCCCTTTCCTGCAAGTATCGCATGAGTGCCGGATTCTGTAACGGCTGTATTCTGCGTATCTCTATCGGGCTGGCTGCCTGCCTTTTCGTGTCCCTTTCGGGCAGGTCTTTCCCGTGAAAGGAAAAAGAGGCGGTGTCGCCCTGCTCCAGTCGGCAGATAGCACCGTAGGCGTTGCACCCGTTCTGCTTCATCACAAGGTCGATGAGCGTCCCACCCTCGCCAGTTCCGTAGTCACACCATAGATTGGCGTTATAATCCACCTTGAAACTTGGCGTGTTGTCCTCCCGTAAGGGGCTGCGGTACATCCCGTAGCTTCCCTTTTCCGTGACGGGCTGGATTCCCAAAGAGTTCAGGTAATCCTTGATACTGATATTGTTGGCTTCCTTGTAGGTCATAATCTTTATTTTTTTGATGGTGATAAATTGCAGTAGCACAGTAAGAAGTCAGTAAGAAGAAAAGTCACTATGTTTCTGCACATAATTCTTTTTCTTTCAGCAGATTACATCTTATGCAGTAAGATAAGTAAGTTATTTCTTCAAAAGAAGATAGAAATATAACCCTGATAATTCCTGCGGTTTTTCTTTTTCCAAACTTTTCCAAAAGTTTGCGGTTTTATCTTACTGCTTACTGCGCTATTGTTAAATATTTGATATACAGGATATAAAATAGAAATATATCTTACTGTGGCAGTTACTGCGTTGCAGTAATAACCAACCGTAAAATGACCGTGCTAACCGTAATCGCTGTTTGTACAGGATGTTGGAACAGGCTTTATCCTATACCCATATACCGAATAGGTCTGTTTGTCGATACGTTTCTGTACCCGTTTGAACCCGGCTTTGCGTAACGCTTCCCCCAGCCGTTTTTCAGATAGTTGTATGGGGCATATATCCCGTAAGCGTGCCAGTATTTGTGCCGTTGTCATAAAAAACAGGGCTTCTTCCCCCTCTGTCGGCTTCTCAAAGTATTGTGCCAGCATCTCGAACTCGACCGTCTGCACCTCAAATTCCGCATTTGTCAGGTGCAGTTCCCCAATCTCCGCATCATTGAACCAGTAGCGTACGCCCTGACGGTACAGGTACATGATTTCGGAATAGACGTTATCCATGCGGATGCTTTCTGCCGTGGGCTTGTCTATGCGCAGCACCTCGAACGGCAAGAAACGCCTGCTGCCTGTCGGGTCGGTCAGGAACTCGTTGCCGTTCACCGAAGCCATGAAGCTGGCGAGGTGGGGGTATTCCTCTATGTAAACATCATACGGTCTGCGGTACTTTACCGCCGGGGTGGTGATAAGGTTCTTCAATGCGTTCTCGTTCTGCTTGTTGAGTTCCTTTAGCTGGTCGTCAATGTTGATGAACAGGTATTCGGCTATCAGTGTCAGGATGTCTTTGCCCTGCGGGTCTATCTTCCCGGTGAACAGGTAGTTCTTAAGCGGTGTCGGGCAAAGGTTGTCCAGCCACCACGATTTGAACTGCCCCTGCCTGTTCCCGGTCAGTACCAAACAAGTATGGTTCTGACACCCCGTGTCGTTCATGGCGTTGGCTACCACACCGACAAGCCATTTCGTGAAATATTCCTCCCATTTGCCGGGGTTGGCTACCTGTACCGTGTTCAGAAGCCTGCCGATATGCCCATGTTCGGCAGGATTCAGTAAGGGCAGGGCGTTGAAGTATTCCCGTATGGGATGTACCTTTCTTGCGAAATCGCTTTCCAGTATGGTACGGATGTTCTCGGCAGAGGTGACAATACCAGCGGTCGCATCCAACCTGCGTCTGAACGAGTTCAGGACGAATTTCGTAACGGGCTGGTACAAGTCCGAAGAATCCGCAGCCCGGTATTCCGTCCGGCTCTTTACGGTGTTGAACCGGAAATCATACAGGATGTTCAACAGGCTTTCGATACGCTCGTTCTTTGACTGCCAGCCCTCGATATGCCGTGTTTCATCACCTCTTTTCTTTTTCATCGGGAAGTCTGTTAGAAGCCGGGACATACTGCTGTTGCATCCACTTTTTGAGTTCCTCCATGTCGAAACGCAGGGTACGCCCACGCTTGACACACGGTATCATCCTCTTGCTGGCTAAGTGATACAGATAATTGACCGAATACCCGGTTATGCCGCTGGCAACGGATATTTTGACTAACACAGGCTCTTTTTCGTCCTGCCGTTCTTCGGGCTGTACGCCCATGACCGGGGCAATCATCTTTTCGATGTTCTCCAGTCGTTTGAAAATTTCTTCGAAAGGATTATTCATGAGTGCTTATTTTTTGAATTAGCACCACAAATAAAATAAGAAAAATCGGTAAAAAACAAAGTGTCAGCCGTTTGGAATCGCTTTGCTTCGCTCTGCACCAAATTAATGTCGGCAAATAGAAAACGGTTTTGTGTTCATTACCTTACTTAATTTAGGAAGTGGGAAAAAACAGTTTTTTTGTTATCGGTTCGTTTCTTTCGTGTTGTTGTTGGGTTGGCGGTGGACATTTTCGGACACGCAAGGTCATTTGCGGACAGGAAGAAACAACCTGTCATTCAGCCTTATATATTTGCACCAGTGAAGAAAAACGGAGTATTGACAAGAATAAATATATAGGTTATGGAAATAGTGACGATTGAAAAGAAAACCTTTGAACTTTGGAAACAGAGGTTTGAAAATTTTGTGGGGCGTGTGGATGCGCTCTGTGTGCCTTTACGCAGGAAGCGTGACAAATGGCTGGATAACTGCGAGACCTGCCGCCTGCTGAGCGTTTCAGCCCGGACGATGCAGACCTACCGTGATACGGGGAAACTGCCTTATTCGCAGATTAACGGCAAGATTTACTACAAGGCTTCGGACGTGGAAGCATTTCTGCTTAATCAGGTAAGGGACAATTCTAAAAAGTAGGCGTATGGATTTGATAACGAAAGATTCCGAAACCACATTGGTACTGTTTTCTTCTCTTGACAGGGTGCTGGAAAACGTGGAGTACGTGGTAACGAACTATCGCCCTGTATTGAACGGTGAACACTACCTGACGGGCGAGGAGGTATGCAAGCGGCTTTGCATCAGCAAACGGACGTTGCAGGATTACAGGGATGCGGGACTGCTGGGGTATGTGCAGCTTCCGGGAAAAATCATCTATCAGGAAAGTGACATCATGGATTTGTTGGAAAGGTTCTATCAGAAATGAAATCTTGAAAACTATATGTAAAGCTATCTTATTTTCTATATTTATTGGCTTAATGATTAGGAACCAGCAATAATACGATTTTTAACATTATTGCTGGCTCTATAACTATTAGCCTAAAATTTTATTTTTAAAAGTAAAGGCTATGATAAAAGCTATAAAGGTAGATGTTAGTCCATTAAAAAGATTGAGATATATTTCAGCTTCGTGATATTTATCGTTATTATTCATCTCTAACAAAATATTTTTAATATTATCCTTTTTTTCTTGTATTATAATAGACGATTGAGGAACTGTATTTAATGCTAAATCTAATTCTTCATAAGCATTTAGTAATTCTTTATAGATTGGATTTTTCTCTTGGTAACAATAGAATGTTTTGTTTACACAGATGACAAATCCTATGAATAATAAGACTGAAAAAAAGTATAATACTCGTTTTCTGAAAGAACCCAAAGAACCTCCTTTTCCATTATTATATTTAGAAAAAAATAGTATTGACATAATTAGTAACAAGCAGTCAATAATGATAAAAACAAAAGTATCGTTCATATTTCTATATATTTAAAGGTATTAGATAGCAAAGATAAGGGTAAAAAGACCTAAAATGACACTTCTAAATCTTTTATAGTTGATACACTACTTATTAGCGGTGTGTCATATTTGAAATGATTTCTTAAAATATAGAGGTTAAGATTGCAATACAGCCAGCAACCATGTTTTCTTTGAAACTGTGTTGCTGACTGTATTATATTAATTCTAAGAAGGAAATTAATAGATGTTTAAATTGACGTTTGGTGAGATTTCAATATTTTCTATTTTAATTTCTTTATTGGTAATAAAATCGAATGTACCTTTTCCATATAATCGTGTAGAAAAGTCTTGTTCGATACTGGAGTCACCATGTGATGCACCTAAAAGAACCTTTGCAGTAAAACTCATGTCCTTAAAACTGAAAGTTTTGTTAGGTATATCGACATAAAAGTTATTAGGAGATATACTAATATCCCAATCTTCTACTCCATAGTTTCCTGGATTAGTATTATTGATAACATCATCCCAATAATTTAAATTAATTTGCAATTGTGTCAAAAGCTGACTTCTTATCTCTTCTAATTTCATAAATTAAATATTTTAAATTCATATCGGCAAATATATGCAAAAAATATTATTTTTCAAAAGGATAATTTCTTTTCAACTTCTTGCATATCCCTTAGTATCGTTTGGTCTAATACTTTCGCATAATGCTGCGTCATTCGGGTGGATGAATGCCCCAGCATTTTAGCCACGTTCGGCAGTGACACGTTGTTAGCCAGCGCAATAACCGAAGCGAAACTGTGCCGGGCTGTGTGCGTGGTCAGGTTCTTTTTAATACTGCACAGGTCGGCAATCTCTTTCAGGTAGCTGTTCATCTTCTGATTGCAGGGAACGGGCAACAAAGTTCCTTTATCCATGCAGTAGGGGTTATCCTTATACTTTTCAAGTATCTGTTTGGGAATGCTCAAAAGCGGGATGTTGCAGATATTGTTTGTCTTTTCACGGGGTTTCACTATCCACAGGTTGCCGTTGCTGTCCTCTGAAACGTGTTCGGGGCGCAAGTTATACACGTCTATGAATGCCAGCCCGGTATATACGCAGAAGATAAAAACATCCCGTACCAGTTCCAGCCGTTCAATCTTGAACTCTTTCTGCCATATCCGGTTTATCTCGGCTTGGCTTAGGAACTGTTTGTTTACTTCCACCTCGTGAAACTTGATTCCTGCAAACGGGTTCTTTGTCAGCCACTCGTTGGCAATGGCAAGGTTTATCACTTTCTTAAAACATTTCATGTACCGGATAACGGTATTTTGTGCGCAATGCTTCTCCGTCTTTAGGTATAAATCGAATTTACGCACCAGCTCCCCGTTTACCTCACGCAGTAGCATATCATCTACCTTGTAATCCCGTTTAACCAGTTCCATAAGATATTTAAGGCAGTTATCGTAACGTCTTACGGTGATGTCGGCATAGTCCGTCCCGATTAGCTTCCGGCAGTTGTCGTTATGCTCTTTGAACACATTGTATAATGTCTTGAAAGTTTGGTCCTTTCCCTGATAGCGGTTCACTATGGCACGTGCGGAGATAATCTTTCCCTCCAGTTCCAAGTCTTGGTAAATCTGATAGAATTTCACACGCAAGGCGTCAATGTAATGGTTAAGTTCGACTGAATTTCGGTCTTTGCCTGTCGATTTCTCTTTTTCCTGTGACCAAAGTGGGACTTTTACGCTCCGCTTTAGTTGAAGTTCCACGTATAGGCGGTCATAAGTGACACGTACACGCACGGGGGCTTCCCCGTTTTTTAACAGTTTGCTACGCTTGATGAAAAACAACACGCTGAATCTTTTTCTTTCCATACGGCTCAATTTTTAATGATACAAAGTTAGGAAATCGAACCGAGAACCCTGTTATGTAAAATAGTGCAACATGCTGTAAAAGAATGAAGTAAATACCTCGCAGTGGAACATTCCGGGCTTTTGAAAACAGTCCCTTGAATAAGGACGTATGGTTTGCTTCAATCCCACTAATTTTGCTTACTCTTGGAAATGAAAAATCCCTGAACTTCTTTGAATTTCAGGGATTTACATCGTTTTGCCTTCTTAAAAAGTGGTGCCACCAGGAATCGAACCGGGGACACAAGGATTTTCAGTCCTTTGCTCTACCAACTGAGCTATGGCACCATGTTTATCTCTTTTGCGGTTGCAAAGGTAGTGAAACTTTTGGACTATGCAATAGCTTTCATAATAAAAAACGCTGATAATTGGCTATATGGCTAATTATCAGCGTTTATGATTTGAGAAAAAATACTGAAAAAGTTTTATAGCTATGCTTTTTCCGCTTCTTCTTCCTTCAAAGGATTCCATCCTTGTGCTTTGAGTTCAAACTCTTGACCGTCACGGGTAATTAGGGCGCAGCCTAATTCCGGTTTGGTGATATGGCCAATCAGCTTGACGCCTTCCATTTCGGCAACCTTTTCATGGTCGGCAATGGGGACGGTGAACAATAACTCATAATCCTCGCCTCCGTTCAGTGCACAAGTGCTCAGGTTCATATTGAATTCTTCTGCCATTACAGCCGTCTGATAGTCGATAGGAATATGTTCTTCGTAAACGCGGCAACCCACTTTGCTTTGGGTACAGATATGCAGTAATTCCGAAGAAAGACCGTCCGATATATCCATCATGGAGGTGGGTTGTATACCCTCTTCTGCCAGTTTCTGAATGATGTCACGGCGTGCTTCGGGCTTCAATTGACGTTCCAGAAGATACTCCTTCCCCGAGAAGTCCGGTTGCAAGTCTTTGTCACCTCCTTTGAGCACCGCCTTTTCGCGTTCCAAAAGCTGTAGTCCCATGTAGGCGGCACCCAAGTCGCCGCTGACGCAAATCAGGTCGGTTTCACGGGCACCATTGCGGTAGACCACTTTTCCTTTCTCACCCTCGCCTATGCAGGTGATGCTGATGGTAAGCCCGGTATAGGAAGCGGAGGTGTCTCCCCCCACAATGTCAACATCATATTCTTCGCAAGCCAAACGGATGCCGGCATAGAGTTCCTCCATGTCTTCTATACTGAAACGCTTGGATATGCCCAAGGAAACGGTAATCTGCTTCGGTGTGCCGTTCATGGCATAGATATCGGAGAAATTGACTACGGCCGATTTATACCCCAAATGCTTGAGCGGTACATACACAAGGTCGAAATGGACACCTTCCATCAGCAAGTCGGTAGTAACGAGCACTTCCTTTTCGGCCGGGTAGGAGAGGACGGCAGCATCATCTCCGACACCATATCGGCTCGACTCATTCTTTAGTTCAATGCCTTCGGTGAGGTGGCGGATGAGGCCGAATTCACCGAGGGTAGCTATTTCTGTTCTCATGCTTTCTTATGCTCTATTAATCAATTCACGCATAATCTCTGTCATTCTCGGTTGTGCCTCGTCTGCAGCTTTCTGCACTTCTTCGTGAGAGACTTCTACGATTTTACCTTCTACCCCCAGGTCTGTAATGACAGATACGCCGAACACTTTGATTCCGCAATGATTTGCCACGATGACTTCCGGCACGGTGGACATGCCCACTGCATCGGCACCCAGAATATGGAACATCTTGTATTCCGCAGGTGTTTCGAATGTGGGACCTTGCGTACCGATATAGATACCGTGCTGAACCTTGATGCCCTTTTCTGCCGCAATGGCGTCGGCCTTACGAATCAGCTCTTTGTCATAAGCTTCGCTCATATCCGGGAAGCGAGGACCGTAAGGTATGTTTTTGCCACGCAATGGATGTTCGGGGAAGTAGTTTATATGGTCGGTGATAATCATCAGGTCACCGATCGCAAAGTCCGGATTTGTGCCGCCACTGGCATTGGAAACGAATAAGGTCTTGATACCCAGTTCGCGCATTACACGTACCGGGAAGGTTACTTCCTTCATGGAATAGCCCTCGTAAAAATGGAAACGTCCCTGCATCGCCATGATGTCTTTATGGCCCAGTTTGCCGAAGATAAGTTTTCCGCTGTGTCCCTCTACGGTAGAGATGGGGAAATTGGGGATTTCTTCGTACCTTATCTCATACTTTTCAGTGATTTCACCGGCAAGACTGCCGAGTCCGGTACCGAGGATGATTGCTGTCTCAGGCTGGGTGTGCATCTTTCCCTTCAGAAAGGCTGCTGTTTCTTGAATGCGCTCTAACATAGCCAATAATGTTTTGGTTAAATATATATTGTTGATTTTGTAAGATTTCTATTTCTATCGGCAGCACGTAGATGTACGGCTTTAGTGTTTCGTCCAGTGCGGGATGGAGTTTCAACCTTGCCGCATCTTTCTCCGTGGTGATTATCAGTCTTTTCCACTCTTCCAGGTGCTGGAATTGTTCCTTTATTTGCAATAAATCCTTGGGAGTAAAGTCATGATGGTCATCAAATGCCAGCAATTTGACGTGTGGCGTGTAAGATTCCACTTCTTTCTGTAAGGGGGCGGGGGAGGCGATGCCTGTCACCAGCAGTACTTGCTCGTCTCCGGTGAGGGAGGAGAGCACTTTCCGGCTGTTCGTTTTCTCGGGAAATAGCGGTGTCAACATTCCATAGCGGAATCTGGAGAAATACAGTTGTTGGTATGGATAGAGGTGGAGCCGTTTAGCTATGATGTTGAAGTCTATCGGCTTGATATCATCCGGACATTTGGTAACGATGACCATCTGTGCCCGGTTTTTACCGCTTGAAGGTTCGCGGAGTCTTCCGGCAGGGAGCAAGGCATCATCGCACAGTAACCGGTGAAAATCAGTTAGTAGAATGTTCAGCCCAGCTTTTACATGGCGATGTTGGAAGGCATCGTCCAGGATGATGGCTTCTACAGTGGGATTTTCCAGTTTCAGCAGTTGCTCAATGCCGTGGCAACGGTTTTCGTCTACCGCTACCCGTGCATTGGGGAATTTATTTTTAATTTGATACGGCTCGTCACCTATTTGGCGTACATTGCTCTTGTCATCGGCCAATACATAGCCTCGGCTTTTACGCTTGTAACCCCGACTGAGGGTGGCTACATTTACTCCGTTTTTTTGTAATAGCTTTATCAGATATTCGGTATGTGGCGTCTTGCCAGTTCCGCCCACAGCAAGATTGCCCACGCATATTACTGGAACGTCAAAACTCTTTGACCGGAGCCAGCCCCAGTCAAAGAGTTTATTTCGCAAGCATACCCCTATCCCATAAAGCCATGATAGGGGATATAGCCAATGATATATCTTGATAAAGTTTTCCTCCATTTATTGAATATTCAGTTCAAAGGGGACACGTGCTTGTATACGGTCACATTTGTCAAAATTCTCCAGGACGCTGAACTGCTGGTATATCTCGCCCATTGTGCCTTTCAGCATACGTGCTTTGATGTAGTTACCCGGATTGGTGTTCATCAGACTTTCAAAGAAACTTTCCTTTTTCGGATAGCTCATCACGGTATAGGCATCTACTCCGGCCTTTGCAATGGCAATGTCCAAAGCTTTGTCCAAACCACCCAATTCGTCGACTAGTCCTAGTTCCTTGGCCTTGCTTCCGGTCCATACACGGCCTTGGGCAATTTTATCCAGGTCTTCCTTGCTGATGCCTCGGCCATCGGAGCAGCGGGTGAGGAAGAGGTCATATCCGTTGTTCACATACATTTGCATCAGCCCTTTTTCCCCGTCATTCATCGGGCGTGTCAGCATGCCGAAGTCTGCGTATTTATTGGTTTTCACTACATCAAAATTTACCCCGATTTTATCAGTCAGCCCCTTTGCGTTGGGGAACATGCCGAAGATGCCGATAGAACCCGTCAGTGTGGTAGGCTCGGCCACGATGGTGTCTGCATTACAAGAAATGTAGTAACCTCCTGAAGCTGCATAGTCACCCATGGAAACAATGACTGGTTTCTCTTTCTTCAATTCGCTGACGGCATACCATATCTGTTCTGAACCATAGGCGCTTCCGCCCGGTGAGTTTACGCGTAATACTACAGCTTTTACATCTTCGTCATCTTTCAGCTTGCGCAGGTCTTTAATCACCTTTTTAGAGTCGATGCCTTCTTCGCTGGAGGCAGAAGATGAACCACCGTCAATTTCTCCATAGGCATAGTATACGGCAATCACATTTCCACTTTTGTCTTTGGGAACATTCTTCTTTACGTTAATCATGTCCTGCAAACCAAGTACGGGCATGCGGTCGTCTTTGTCGATGCCTACCATCGCTTTCAGGTAGTTGCGCACATCATTCTTATATATTAATGTATCGACCAGTCCGCATTGCACACTTTCTTCTGCGGGATAGAACATCAACATGCGGTCGGCAATGGCGTTCAGTGAGTCTACAGATATTTTGCGTGATTCTGCAACATCATTGGTCACTTGTCCCCAGATGGAGGTCAGGTAAGCGTCGATTTGTTCACGGTTGGCAGGGCTCATTTCGGTAGAGATGAAAGGCTCTACAGCCGATTTGTAGGTACCTACTTTGAATATCTGCATTTCTACTCCGATTTTGGCCAGCAAATCCTTGAAGAACATGGGGGTAGCGGCCAAGCCCCTCCACTCGACCATACCTTGCGGGTTCAGCAACACCTTGTCGGCTACACTTGACAGATAATAAAGACCTTGGGAATAGCTGTCACCATAAGCCACGATGAATTTTCCCGATTCCTTGAAATCCTTCAATGCATTGCGTATTTCTTCGCGTGAAGCAAATCCTGCACCCAGCGAAGTCGCTTCTATATAGATACCTTTAATGTCGTCATTCTCTTTTGCTTTTTTGATAGAAGAGAGGATATCATCCAGGCCATAAGTCTTATAATTGTCTCCCATAAGGGCATCGAACGGATTGTCTTGGCTGCGTTCAGCCAGTGCACCATTCAAATCCAGCATCATAATGGAGTTTTTGCGTACTTGCGTTTCTGACTCCGAAGATGATACCATGCTGAAAACCACCAGAATACTGCTGAAAACTAAAACAACGACTGATACGATGATGCCGGTAATGGTGGCAAACGTAAATTTCAGAAAATCTTTCATTGCACTTTATTGTTTTTAGTATGCTAACTTTTAAAAGCTAACAAAGATAAATAATTAGGTTGATATTTACCCTATCTGTCGCTGAGTTTTTCGGTTTGTCACAGTATTATGGGAGATTTCATTCTCTTTTCTTTTATCTTTGAAGTATTTCATTTCGTTCTTTATGGATAGTTAGTTTCTAAAATGCCAGATATAATTGCTATCTCTTTACTTTCTGAGTCTGTTTCTCTAAAAACTAATCTTTCCACAGCAATGTTCTTTTCTTACCACAGCTGTGGAAAGAAAGAAACGCGGGTGTGGTAAGAAAGAAACATATCTGTAGTGAGAAAAGTTGTTCAGTAGTTCTCGTTTAGTATCCGGGCTTTCCGGATGTAGCCTTTCGCAGGTTTATTGTCAGTTCTCTTTGGGCTCCTCAAGCGTGGTGCCGGCCGTTCAGTGGTCTATGTCAAGGGGTGAACTTAGTATATTCCGATGCGCGCGCGTATATATATAATGTGTCCCCTTCCTTCCTGCCTTTCTTTCCCTTTAAAAAACATGCTTTAAAACATATCTATCAATCAGCTAGTTATGAAAAAGTTCACGTAAACCCTCAAAAAAAGCTTGTATATATTTTGCAGATGTCCGTAAAAGCGCTACTTTTGCATCCGCTTTCGGGAACGAAGGCGGCGATGTTTTGACATTCTGACAGTAAAACGGAGCGGTAAGCTTCCATTTTTCTCTTCTTTGCCATAGGTTTCTTTCGGAACTTCGGCCTTGGAAAAGAAAAGTGAAAAAAAACTTCCGAAACATTTGGAAGTTATGCTTTAAAGTTCTTACCTTTGCACCCGCTTTTGAAAACGAAAGCAGCGCGAGTTGACATTCTTCTTTCAAGAAACGGTGACCGGGTTTTTCTTCCTTTTTCTTTTTGCCTCCCTTTCGACAAGAGAGACGACGAGGAAAGAGAAAAGAGAAAAATAAAAAAAAACTTCCGAAAATATTTGGAAGATATGCTTTAAAGTTCTTACCTTTGCATCCGCTTTCTGAAAAGAACAGCAATCGTGAAACGAGCGATCTTTGAACAGATTTACATAAACAATACAAGTAGTACAAGAGCAGGTGCTTCGCAAATTAATAATTAGAAACTAATAATTAAGGCGCGTCGTACCTGGGTAAAACAAAAGAACCGTCAATACCTGTTTTATATAAATAGGTAAAGATAAGCTTTTTGAATTCGAGCGTCCTGAACAGATAATTAAGCTGCCGCACTTTAATTTTTAATATGCGCAGTCAAGATACTTTTACAATGAAGAGTTTGATCCTGGCTCAGGATGAA